>JBBREW010000228.1:0-5186 GCA_038225335.1 Rhodobacterales bacterium | reverse complement strand
GTGGCACTGGTCGGATCATCGGGGGTGGGTAAAACGACGCTTGCCAATGCCCTGACCGGGCGCAGCGACGACACCCAATCCATCCGCGAAGACGACGCCCGGGGCCGCCACACCACCACAAGGCGCAGTCTGCACGCCCTGCCCACCGGGGGCTGGCTGATCGACACGCCGGGGATGCGCGGCTTGGCCGTAGCGGATGTCACCGCAGGGATCGACGCCACATTTCCTGAAATCAGCGCCCTGACCGATGCATGCAGGTTCCGCGACTGCCTGCATGACGGCGAACCCGGCTGCGCGGTTCAGGCGGCCGTTGTGGCAGGCGACATCGACCCCGACCGTCTACGCCGCTACCGCAAATTGCGCGCAGAAGACCGCCAGTCCACCGAATCCACCGCGCAAGGCCACGCCCGCCAGCGCCGCACGGCAAAATCAGGAAAACCCCCGGCCCGCCGCCGCTGACGCGGCAAGGGGTCAGGCTGCGATCAGGTGTTGAACAGGAAATGCAGCACGTCACCGTCCTTGACGGTATAGGTCTTGCCTTCAGACCGCATCTTGCCGGCCTCTTTGGCAGGCTGTTCGCCGCCAAGGGTCACAAAATCATCATAGCCGATGGTTTCCGCCCGGATGAACCCGCGCTCGAAATCACCGTGGATCACGCCAGCGGCCTTGGGCGCCGATGTGCCCGCGTTGATTGTCCAGGCCCGCGCTTCTTTCGGGCCCACGGTGAAATAGGTCTGCAGGTGCAACAGGGCATAGCCTGCGCGGATCAACCGGTCCAGACCTGCTTCTGCAAGGCCCATTTCGGTCAGGAACATCTCTGCCTCGTCGGCATCCAGCTGGCTGATTTCTTCCTCGATCCGGGCAGAGATGACGACAGCGGAATTGCCTTCGGCCTCTGCCATGGCGCGGACGCGTTCGGACTGCGCATTGCCGCTGGCCGATGCGGATTCCTCGACGTTGCAGACGTAAAGCACGGGTTTCGTGGTCAGCAATTGCAGCATCCGCCACGCCTTGGCGTCTTCGGGGTCCACGTCCACGGTCCGGGCGGGGCGACCTGCTTCCAGCACCTTCTGCGCCGCTTCCAGCAGGCGCACCTGCTGCCCCGCATCCTTGTCGCCACCGCGCACCTTGCGGTGCAGGTTGGCCAGACGCTTTTCGATGCTTTCCAGATCCGACAGCATCAATTCCGTCTCGATCACCTCGGCATCATTGACGGGATCGACCCGGCCTTCGACGTGGGTGATGTCGTCATCCTCGAAACACCGCAGGACGTGGGCAATCGCGTCGCATTCGCGGATATTGGCCAGAAACTGGTTGCCCAGCCCCTCGCCCTTGCTGGCCCCTTTGACCAGACCCGCGATATCGACAAAGGTCATGCGCGTCGGGATGATCTGCTTGCTGCCTGCAATCGCCGCCAGCTTGTCCAGCCGCGCGTCGGGCACTGCCACATCGCCCACATTGGGTTCGATCGTGCAGAACGGAAAATTGGCGGCCTGTGCCGCCGCCGTGCGCGTCAGCGCATTGAACAGAGTCGATTTGCCGACGTTCGGCAGACCCACGATCCCCATCTTGAAACCCATGACGCATCTCCTGCTTTGACCACGCCCGCGTCTATCCGCGCAGGCGGGACCATGCAAGGCAAGGCGACACGATAAGGGATCAGATCAGCAACCGGTGCCGTCAGGCCGTCCGGTTCCGCCCTTCCCAGATCAGGATCCAGGCCAGAATGATGAACATCGGATGGGTCAGCCCACCGCTGAACAACAGCGCCGGAACCCAGATCACAAAGGTCACGACAGAAAGGATCGGCCGCCCGGCGAACAGGATCGACAACGGCGGCAACAAGAGGGCAATGAGATAATTCATGACCCCCATATGGGCAGCCAGCGGCGGAATTCCAGACCGCCGTCGCATTTTCCGGGCATTGCAATCGCGCGGCCCTTCCATCACACAGCGTAAAGCCACGAAAGATTGCCCATGTCCCGTATCGACGCCAAATTCGCAGACCTGAACGCCCGCGGCAAAAAGGCGTTCGTCGCCTATGTCATGGCGGGTGATCCGACCTATGACACCAGCCTTGCCATCGTGCAGGGCATGCCCGCCGCCGGCGTTGACATCATCGAACTGGGCCTGCCCTTTACCGATCCCATGGCCGACGGCACCACGATCCAGCTTGCCGGGCAACGGGCGCTGGCGGGTCACATGACACTCGACCAGACCCTGAACATCGCGCGCACCTTGCGGCTGACCGACGATGTGACGCCCATCGTGCTGATGGGCTACTACAACCCGATCTATTCCCGCGGCGTGGATCTGTTTCTGCAACAGGCCCGGGACGCAGGCATCGACGGTCTGATCGTCGTCGACCTGCCGCCAGAGGAAGACGAGGAACTGTGTCTGCCCGCGCAGGCGGCCGGACTGCACTTCATCCGCCTTGCCACGCCGACCACCGATGACAAGCGTCTGCCAAAGGTGCTGACCAACACATCGGGTTTTCTGTATTACGTGTCGGTCACCGGGATCACCGGCACCGCCAGCGCGCAGACCGCCGATGTCGCACCAGAAGTCGCCCGGATCAAGGCGCAGACCGCCCTGCCGGTCATCGTGGGCTTCGGGATCAAGACGCCAGAGGCCGCCCACGCCATAGCACAGGTGGCCGACGGGGCGGTTGTCGGCTCTGCCATCGTGGAAAAGATCGGCGCGGGCGAATCCGTCGCGGACGTGCTGGCCTTCATCAAGACCCTCGCCGACGGCTGCCACAGCGCCTGACACCGCCCCTCGCTTTTTTTGAAAATACTCCGGGGGAGGCCCGTCAGGGCCGGGGGCAGCGCCCCCTTGCCACGACAGCCCTAGCGCGCCGGTTTGGCCGCCCGTTTCAGCAGCCGGTCGCGTTTCAACCGCGACAGGTGATCGAAATACATCCGCCCGGCCAGATGGTCGATCTGGTGCTGCACGCTGGTCGCCCACAGACCCACAAAATCCCGGTCCTCGGACACGCCCGCAGCGTTCAGGAACCGCACCGTCACCGCACGCGGACGGGCGATCACGGCGCTGACGCCGGGCAGGCAGGGGCTCGCCTCGTCGTGGTCGCGCAAGGTGACGCTGGCATGCAGGATCTCGGGGTTTGCCATCCGGACCGCCTGCCCCCGCGTCGTGCTGGCGTCGACAACGGCAAGGCGCATCGACAGGCCCAACTGCACCGCAGCCAGCCCGACACCGGGCATCGTCTCCATCACGGCCACCATGTCGTCCCAGATCGCGTGCACATCCGGCGTGATCTGCGTCACATCAGCGGCCGGGGTGCGCAACATCGGATGTGGCCAGCGCAGAATGGGGCGGATCATGCCGCCCGCCCCGGATCGCTGCACAGGATACCATCCAGATGATCGCTTTCGTGCTGCACGATGACCGCGTCGATGCCGCTGAACACGGCCGTCTGCACCGTCCCCGCCAGATCCTGCCACAACAGGGTCACGTCCACGGCGCGGGTCACATCGACGGCCGTTCCCGGCAATGACAGGCAGGATTCCGGCCCCACCGCCCGGTCATCAGAGGCGGCGATGATCCGCGGATTGACGCAGACCCGCGGCGCGGCGGTGCCGGATTTCCACGTGACATCCATGACGAACACCCGCTGCAACACCCCCACCTGCGGCGCGGCCAGACCACGCCCGGTGGCGCCATACATCGTGGACAGCAAGTCGTCGGCAAGGGTTGAAAGTGCTGCGTCAAATGCCGTGACAGGCGCGCAGACCGTCCGCAAGGCGTCGTGCGGCATCGTCAGGATCGGCCTGACGGCCCCCGGGTGCATCATGCCCGCGCCCGTTCCCGTTTCAGTTTCTGCATCTTGCGGGTGATCATCTGCCGACGCAGCGGTTTAAGGTAGTCGATGAACAGCTTGCCTGCCAGATGATCGATTTCGTGCTGGACACAGGTGGCCCACAGCCCCGAAAAACGCTCGGACTGTTCGTTTCCGTCAAGGTCCATCCAGCGCACCTCGACCTCTGCCGGGCGTTCGACATCCGCATATTGTTCGGGGATCGACAGACAACCTTCCTCATAGGTGCTGCGGGCAGCACTTTCCCAGGTCACGACCGGATTGATCAGCACCAGCGGACGCGGTGCGGTCGTGTCGTCCTTGACGCAATCCATCACCATGATCTGCATCATGACACCGACCTGCGGTGCCGCAAGCCCGATACCCGGCGCGTCATACATCGTCTCCAGCATGTCTGCGGCCAGTGCTGCGATATCCGGCGTCACCTCTGACACAGGGGCTGTCGCCTTTTTCAGGCGTGGATCGGGGTGGATCAGGATGGGGCGTATGGTCATGGCAGGTGATCTAACCATTGACCAGGCCCTTGCCAAGCACCTGCCAGACCCCTGCGCAATTTTCACCTTTGCATTATGCCCGGTGCTGCTAGGGTCCGACCGCGGCGGCACCCCGCCCCCGCGCACCGCAGTCCCTGACAAAGCCAACAGGCAGCCATACCATGAATTTTGATACTCCGATCGACCGCCGCAACACCCATTGCGTGAAATGGGACGGGATGGAGGCGCTTTACGGCGTGTCGCCCGATGATGGCATCGCCATGTGGGTCGCCGACATGGACTTTCAGGCGGCCCCGGTCATTCAGGACGCGGTGCAGGCCATGCGCAATCATGGTGTCTACGGCTATTTTGGCAACATGGCGCCTTATACCGACGCGATCCGCTGGTGGATGCAGACCCGCCACGGCTGGACCGTGGATGCGGACGCGATCTTCACAACGCATGGTCTGGTGAACGGCACGGCGCTGTGTGTCGATGCCTTCACCGCGCCCGGCGATGCGGTCGTGCTGTTCACACCGGTCTATCACGCCTTTGCCCGTGTCATCACCGCCGCGGGGCGGCAGGTGCGGTCCTGCCCCCTGGTCAACGCGGCTGGCCGCTATGGCATGGATTTCGACGCCTACGACGCCCTGATGACCGGGACCGAAAGGATGGTCATCCTGTGTTCGCCGCATAATCCGGGCGGCCGGGTCTGGTCGCAGGCAGAGTTGGAAGGCGTCGCGGCCTTTGCCCGGCGCCACGACCTGATCCTCGTGTCCGACGAAATACATCACGACCTGCTGATGCCCGGCCAAACCCACATCCCCATGCCGCACATCGACGGCATCGCAGACCGGTTGGTCATGATGACGGCA
>JBBREW010000227.1:0-5230 GCA_038225335.1 Rhodobacterales bacterium | reverse complement strand
TTCGTGCGGCGGTCATGGTCCTATTTCGAAGGCTCTGCCAACGTCGGCGGCATGCCCGGTCTTTATATCCTGAAATCCTTCATCATCGGTTTTACCGTGCTGCTGGCCCTGCAAGGCATTGCGATGCTGTGCCGGTCGATCCTTGTGCTGTCGGGGCGACCCGACCTTGTGCCCGCCATGATGGCCTATCCTGAAAATCCGACTGCCGCCGCGCAGCAAGCCATCGAAGGACTGCACTGATGGACCCTGTTCTGCTGGGCGAGCTTCTTGCCGGACTGATGTTCTTTGGCATCATCGGCTTTTTGCTGCTGGGTTTCCCGGTGGCCTTTTCGCTGGCCGGGGTCAGCCTTGGCTTCGGGGCCGTCGGCTGGGCGCTCGGGGTGTTCGATCCGTCGAACTTTGGCTCCTTGCCGAATCGCTATATCGGTTTCATGACGAACGAAGTGCTGGTGGCGGTGCCATTGTTCATCTTCATGGGCGTGATGCTGGAACGCAGCCAGATCGCCGAACAACTGCTGCTGACGATGGGCAAGCTGTTCGGCAATCTGCGCGGTGGCCTTGGCATTTCCGTCATCCTTGTGGGCGCGATGCTGGCGGCGTCCACAGGTGTCGTGGGGGCCACGGTCGTCACAATGGGTCTGATTTCGCTGCCCGCGATGCTGCGGGCGGGCTATGATCCGAAAATGGCGACGGGGGTGATCTGTGCATCCGGCACGCTGGGTCAGATCATTCCGCCGTCTACCGTGCTGATTTTCATGGGGGACATGCTGTCGGGGATCAACAGTCAGGTTCAGATGGCCAAAGGCAATTTTGCCCCCGTGCCGGTCAGCGTGGGCGATCTGTTCGCGGGCGCGATCCTGCCCGGCCTGATGCTGGTCGGTCTGTATCTGGGGTTCACGATTTTCAAGGCGATCACCGATCCTGAATCGATGCCCGCCACGCCGGTATCCGCCGCAGACCGTGCCACGCTGGGCCGGGACGTGATGACGGCGCTGGTGCCGCCGCTATTGTTGATCATGTCGGTGCTGGGGTCGATCCTTGGCGGCATCGCCACCCCGACAGAGGCAGCATCGGTCGGTGCCGTGGGTGCCATGATCCTTGCGGCGCTGCGCTGGCGGCTGTCGTTCAGGGTCTTGCAACAGACCGTGATCGCCACGGCCACCATCACGTCGATGGTGTTTATCATCCTGCTGGGCGCGTCGGTATTTTCGGTGGTGTTCCGCCTGATGGGCGGCGATAATCTGGTGCACGAATTCCTGTCGAACCTGCCGGGCGGCACGCTGGCCGCTGTTGCGGTCGTCATGGCCATCATGTTCCTGCTGGGTTTCATCCTTGATACCTTCGAGATCATCTTCATCGTGATCCCGATCACGGCACCGGTCCTGCTCGCGCTGGATGTCGATCCGGTCTGGCTGGGCGTGCTGGTGGGCGTGAACCTGCAAACCTCTTTCCTGACACCGCCGTTCGGATTTGCCCTGTTCTATCTGCGGGGTGTGGCCCCGGCGACCCTGCCCACCTCGGCAATCTACAAGGGGATCATCCCCTTTGTGTTCCTGCAACTGATCGCCATCGGCATCCTGTTTGCCTTTCCGCAAATCGTCACGTGGCTGCCGCGCCTGATTGCAGGCTGAGGGTGGGGGGCCAGCCCCCCAGCCCCCGGGATATTTGCGACGAGAAGAAGGGACAGGACCTGCACGTGAGGGCAAGGTCTGAATGAAAAAGCGGCCCCGGCATTGTGCCGGAGCCGCCTGTGTCTGGTCGTGCGAAGCCGCTTAGAGCGTCAGGTATTTTGCCCTTGCCTGCACGAACATGCTGTCATTTTCCTGTGTCCGGCTGCGCATGATGTTCAGCGATTCCACGAAACTTTCTGCGGTCTTCTTGGTCAGGGCATCACCGCTGTCGCGCAATTCTGTCAACACTTCGATCGCGGCGACGGCACCGGCCTCGAGGATGCTTTCGGGGAATTGCAGGACGTTGACGCCGTGATCGTTCACCAGCGTCTGCAGGGCGCGGGGGTCGTTGGCCATGAAATCGGACGCGACCATGTCGTATTCCGCCTGAGAGCAGTCCCGCACGATGGCCTGCAGATCGGCGGGCAGCGCCTGATACTTTGCCTTGTCCACGACCAGTTCGGTGGCCAGACCCGGTTCGACGAAGCTGGGGAAGTAATAGTTCTTGCAGACCTGATAGAAGCCCAGCGCCAGATCGTTGTAGGGGCCGACGAATTCGGCGGCGTCCAGCGTGCCCGACTGCAAGGCCTGAAAGATCTCGCCCGCTGCCATGTTGGTCACGGTCGCGCCCAGCTTTTCCCAGACCTGACCGCCCAGACCGGGGGTGCGGAACCGCAGACCCGAGACAGAGCTGACATCGGTCAGCTCGTTCTTGAACCAGCCGCCGGCCTGTGTGCCGGTGTTGCCCGACAGGAAGCCCTGCACACCGAACTGGTCATAGACCTCGTCCCAGATTTCTTGACCGCCCATGAAGCGGACCCAGCCTGCCAACTCGTTCGCGGTCATGCCGTAGGGCACGCCTGTAAAGAACGACAGGGCGGTCGATTTGTTCTGCCAGTAATAGGCGGCACCATGGCTCATTTCCGCTGTGCCATCGATGACAGCATCCAGCGATTGCAGCGGTGGCACCATTTCGCCAGCCGAAAACACCTGCACCGTCAGGCGGCCACCGCTGGCCGCCGTGATGCGGTCAGCCAGACGCTGTGCACCGACACCCAGACCGGGAAAGTTTTTCGGCCATGTGGTGACCATGCGCCAGGTGATGTTGCCCTGTGCAACGGCCGGGGCCGCCAGTGCCGCGGCACCTGCACCCAATGCGCCCGCACGGATAAAAGAACGACGATCCATTGTTTAACCTCCTGTACCAATGTTCGCAAAGCCGCCGGACCCCGGCAACCTATGGGACAGACAAGAAACACCCGAACAGCACCTTGTCCACCACTGGTTCGCCGGATTTGCGAAATCAGCCGCTGTTCCGGCCCGGACGGCCCTGACGCGCAGCCCCCACCCCTGCCCTGCGGGCGCGCGCGCCGATCCCGTTTCACATCACGCGCCAACTGGCATATTACCTTGCAACCCGCACGGGCAAAGGTAAGAGTCCTTGCAAACCAGCAGGCTTGCCATGACGTTTTTTCAGACATTGACCGACATTCTGGGCCCGCAGGGTCTGCTGACCGATCCGGGCGATATGGCGCCCTGGTCGCGGGACTGGACCGGCACCTATGGCGGCGTCCCACTGGCTGTCGCGCGCCCTGCCAGCACGGCGCAGGTCAGTGCGGTCATGACCGCCTGCCACGCGGCGCGCCAGCCAGTCGTGCCTGTGTCCGGCAACACCAGCCTGAACGGCGGTACCGCCGCCGCAGGTGCCCTTGTCCTGTCGCTGGACCGCATGACCGCGATCCGCAACGTCGATCCCGCCGCCCGCACCGCAGAGGTCGAGGCCGGCGTCATCCTGCAACGCCTGCATGACGCCGTGGCGGACCACGACCTGATCTTTCCGCTGACATTCGGCGCGCGGGGGTCCGCCATGATCGGCGGCATCCTGTCCACCAACGCGGGCGGGTCCAATGTGCTGCGCTATGGCAATACCCGCGATCTGGTGCTGGGTCTGACTGCCGTGATGGCGGACGGGCGCGTCATGGATCTGATGGGCCGCCTGCACAAGGATAACAGCGGACTGAACCTCAAACACCTGCTGATCGGGGCTGAAGGCACGCTGGGGATCATCACTGCGGCAACCGTCCGGCTGTATCCGCGCCCGCTCGCCTATGCCACGGCCATGGTGGCCTGTGCCTCACTTGATGCGGCGTTAACGTTGCTGCACCGGGTGCAGGCTGCGACGGGCGGCGCGGTCGAGGCGTTCGAATACATGCCCGCCGCCTTCATCGCGGGGCATCTGGCACAGGTGACCGGGGCAAAGCCGCCGTTTGCGCAGGCCCATGACGTCAACATCCTGATCGACATCGGCGCCATCGCGCCGCGCGATGCGACACCGCTGGACGACGGCAGTCTGCCGATCGCGACCTTGCTGGAAGACACCCTGACGCAGATGATGGACGATGGTCTGGTTCTGGATGCGGTCGTGGCGCGGACCGGACAGCAGCGCCGCGACATGTGGGCCAGACGCGAAGCCGCCGCAGAGATCATGTTCGCCCGGCACCCCTATGTGGACACGGATATTGCCGTGGCCCTGCCCGATGTCGCAACCTTTCTGGCAGAGGCGCGTCGCCGCCTGTTGCTGCTGGACCCCGCGGCCACCGATCTGTCGGTCGCCCATCTTGGGGACGGCAACGTGCATTATACCGCCTACCCCAGCCGCGACGACCCGGCGTTGAAATCCGCCATCCGCCAGATGGTCGAAGACGTGGTGCAGGACCTGCGCGGATCATTCAGCGCCGAACACGGCGTCGGGCTGTCAAAACTGCCATCCATGACCCGGCGCAAGGACGCCACCGCCCTTGATGCGATGCGCGCGATCAAGGATGCGCTGGACCCCTTGGGCCTGTTGAACCCCGGAAAGACGATTCCCCGATGACACGCCTGTTTGCGCTGGTCTGGCAGGACCGCACCCTGCGCCTGATGACGTTTGCCATGCTGTTGCAGGGTGGATTCGCCGCCTCTGTCGGCACCTATCAATCGCTGATCGCCGTCACCGTCTTTGGGCTAAGCGATACAGGCTATGCCATTGTTTTGCTGGCGTCCCTTGTGGTGTCGGTCACCGCGTCGATCGGCGTGGGCATCCTGACCGATCAACGCCCCAGCCGCCGGGTGCTGGCGCTGTGTGCCGCGGCGTCGATGCTGGCGGGCGGGGTGCTGGTACTGGCGGGTCAGAACGCAACCTTGTTCGTGCTGGCCCATGTGCTGCTGTTGCCGGTGACGGGCACGCTGTTCGGCCAGTTGTTCGCGGTGGCGCGGCTTGTCAGCGTGCCCCTGTCGCGGGCGGACCGGGACGGGATCATGGCGATCATCCGCGCCGTCTTTGCGCTGCCCTTTGTCATTCTGCTGGCGATCTGGGGGGTGGCGTTCGATGCCGGTCTGCCGCTGATTGCGGTCTATGGCTGGACGGCGATCAGCGGAGCGGTCCTGATGGCGCTGATTGTCGGCTGGTGGCCGCCCGATGCCGTGGCCCCTTGGGTCGAGGTGAAATCAGGTCTGGGATTTCGCGCATCGCTGGCGGAAATGGTGCAGGGTCCGGTGTTGCTGCGGGTGCTGCTGGTCGG
>JBBREW010000226.1:0-5245 GCA_038225335.1 Rhodobacterales bacterium | reverse complement strand
TGGGCGAAACGGTATCGCTCGACGACCGGTTGCTGACACCGCGCGTGAACGGCTGCGACACCGATTGGGACAGCGCGCTGGGGCTGGTTGCGGATCGCTTTACCCGCACGATTGCCGATCACGGACCGAATTCCGTCGCCTTCTATGTGTCCGGCCAATTGCTGACCGAAGATTACTATGTCGCCAACAAGCTGATGAAAGGGTTCATCGGGTCGGCCAATATCGACACCAATTCACGCCTGTGCATGGCGTCCACGGTCGCGGGGCAAAAGCGGGCCTTTGGCACCGACACGGTCCCCGGCACCTACGCTGATCTGGAACTTGCGGATCTTGTGGTGCTGGTGGGCAGCAATCTGGCGTGGTGTCATCCGGTGCTGTTTCAGCGCCTTGCGGCCGCCAAGGCCGCCCGCCCGGACATGCGTGTGGTGGTCATCGACCCGCGCCGCACCGCGACCTGCGATCTGGCGGATATGCACCTTGCGCTTGCACCGGGCAGTGATGTGGCGCTGTTCAATCATGTGCTGGCGGCCATTGCCGCCGCTGGGGCGACCGATCCCGCCTATCTGACCCACGTGGCAGGTTATGACGATACGCTGCGCGCCGCAGTCGCACAGGATACCGCCGCAACCGGCCTGACACCGGACCAGATCGCGGCGTTCTGCGCGCTCTGGGTGGCCACGGACAAGGTCGTGACCGTGTTCAGTCAGGGCGTGAACCAATCGTCATCGGGCACCGACAAGGTCAACGCCATCATCAACTGTCATCTGGCCACGGGCCGGATTGGCAAGCCGGGGATGGGTCCGTTTTCCGTCACCGGGCAGCCCAACGCGATGGGCGGACGCGAAGTCGGCGGCCTTGCGAATGCGCTCGCCTGTCATCTGGACCTTGAAAACGCCAGCCACCGTGATCTTGTCCGCAACTTCTGGAACGCGCCCACCATGCCGCAACAGGCCGGTCTGAAGGCCGTGGACCTGTTCGCGCAGGTCAGGACCGGCCAGATCAAGGCGCTTTGGATCGTCTGCACCAATCCCGCCGTGTCGATGCCCGACGCCGACGCGGTCCGTGACGCCATTGCAGGCTGCGATTTCGTCGTGGTGTCCGATGTGACCGACCGGACCGACACCGCCCAACTGGCCCATGTGCTGCTGCCCGCAACAGGCTGGGGCGAAAAGGAAGGCACGGTGACCAATTCCGACCGCACCATCAGCCGCCAGCGGTCGGTGCTGCCACCGCCGGGTCAGGCGCGGGCGGACTGGGCGATCATGGCCGATGTCGGTCGGCGGATGGGCTGGGCCGACGCCTTTGCCTATACCTCTCCGGCACAGATTTTCGACGAATATGCGCGCCTGTCCGGTGTCGCTGCGGCGTTGGGGCGTGATTTTGACATCTCCGGGCTGAGCGGGCTGACGGCGGCCGGGTATCACGCCCTGCCCCCGACCCGCTGGCCTGTCACGGCACAAGGCAGCAAGGACCGTTTTTTCGCGGATGGCGGGTTCTATACGGCCGACGGACAGGCGCGCATGATCCCTGTCACCGCGCGGCCACCGGTCGGGCGCACCGGGCCGCGCTATCCGTTCCGCCTGAACACGGGCCGGATCCGCGACCAGTGGCACACCATGACGCGCACGGCGAAATCACCGCGCCTCAATCAGCACATGGGAGAGCCGTTCCTTGAAATCCACCCGGATGATGCCGCATCCCTTGGGATCGCACCGGGCACGCTTGTCACGGTCCAGAGCCCGACCGGCCGCTGTATCCTGCGCGCCTTGCCGACCGACCGCGTGCAGCCTGGTCAGGTGTTTGCGCCGATCCACTGGACCGCGCAGACCGCACCGACAGGCCGGATCGACGCACTTGTGCCCGGCATCGTCGATCCTTTGTCCGGGCAACCCGAAAGCAAGGCTGCAACGGTCGCGGTCGCACCCCTTGCCGCCACATGGTTCGGGTTTGCGGTCAGCGCCACATCCTTTGACCCCGATTGCGCCTATTGGGCGCGCAGCCGCGTGACGGGCGGCTGGCGGGCGGAACTGGCCGGAACAGACCCTGTTCCCGATTGGGAAAGTGCGGCGCGCCGCCTATTCGCCTTGCCGGACGCAGCCTGCCAAAGCATCAGTGATCCGGCAACCGGCACGGCACGGATCGCCTTCATGGCAGGTGATCGTCTGCTGGCCGCCCTTTTTGTGTCACGCGCACCGGTGGCCATATCGCGCGATCATGTCGTGGCACAGTTGGGGCAGTCCGTGCACGCCCCCCTGTCCGGTCGCCCCAGCGCCGACATGCCTGACGCAGGGCCAGTCGTCTGCGCCTGCATGGGCGTCGGGTCCAACACGATCCGCGCGGTCATCGCCACCGGGCAGGCCGCCACCGTGGCACAGGTCGGCACGCTGACCGGTGCAGGCACCAACTGCGGGTCGTGCCGATCGGACATTGCAGCCTTTTTCGCGCAGACCATCAAGGTGGAGGCGGCAGAGTGAGCCTTGCGCCTTTTGTCGCGATCCTTGGCCGCGGACAGGGCCGTGCCCGGTCCCTGACCCAAGCCGAGGCAGAGGCCGCGATGACCTGCATTCTGTCCGGCAACGCCGCGCCAGAGGCTCTTGGTGCCTTGCTGATGCTGCTGCGAATGAAAGGGGAGGACGCGGCAGAAATCGCAGGCTTTACCGCCGCCGCCCGCGCGTCGCTGCCCGGTTGGCAAGGTCCGCGTCCGATCATCGACTGGCCGTCCTATGCGGCGGGGCGCACCCGCGGGCAACCGTGGTTTCTGGCCGCCGCGCGTCTGCTGGCACAGGCCGGCCATCCCGTCCTGCTGCACGGCTGGAATTCCCATCAGGCCACCGGCGCGTCGGTGCGCGGTGCGCTGGCATCGGTTGATATCGCGCAGGTCACATGGGCGGATGCACCCGCGGCCCTGTCGCGTGACGGCATCACTTATCTGCCGCTCGAGGAAATCTCGCCGGGGTTGATGGCCCTGCTGCGGCTGCGCGATACATTCGGTCTGCGGTCCTGCATCAACACCGTATTGCGCATGCTGAACCCCGCCGGGGGACCCGTGGCCCTGCAAGGGGTGTTTCACCCGTCCTACCGCGAATTGCAGCGTGACGCGGCACAGCTTTTGGGTCAGCGGACCCTGCGCGTGCTGAAAGGCGGCGGCGGCGAATTCGAACACCACCCGGCCAAGGACATCACCCTGCACGGCCTGACCGACGGCGCGCTGTGGGACGGGCCCACCGGCACATCGGTTGCAGGTCACCAGCGGCTGAGTGATACGGACAGCACGCTGGCGCAGGTCTGGCAGGGCGACGTGCGGGACGCCTTTGCAACAGCCATCATAACCAGTACCGCAGCACTGGCCCTGACGGCCTGTGGCTGCCCCGACGCCCACCGCGCGGCTGCCGACCTTTGGCAGCACCGTCACCGGGCCCGCGCCGCCTGAAAGGATCGTCATGCAAAGTTTTCCGATGTTCATCCGCACCACGGGCCGCCGCGTCATCATCGCCGGCGGAGGAGAACAGGCCGCCCAGAAGGCGCGGCTGATGCTGAAAACCGATGCCACGCTGATCCTGCTGGCACCGGGTCTTGACCCTGAACTGTCGGCTCTGGTCGCCAGCGGGCGGGCGACGCAGGACACCTCTGCCGTGACCCCGGACAGTTTCGGCAATGCCGCCCTCGTCTTTATCGCGACCGGCTGTCCCGGTCTGGATGCCGCCCTGCACATGCTGGCAAAGGCGGGCGGGGCGCAGGTGAATGTTGTCGATCAGCCCGCCCTGTGCGACATGACCACGCCGTCGCTGGTGGACCGGGACCCGGTCGTTGTGGCCATCGGCACCGAAGGCACGGCCCCCGTGCTGGCCCGTCAGATCAAGACGCAGGTCGAACAGATGCTGGACCCGCGACTGGGGGCCTTTGCGGCCCTGGCCGGGCGGCTGCGGGGTGCGGTGGCCTCCGGCATCCCCAAACAGGATCGCCGCGCGTTCTGGGGCTGGGCCTTTACCGGTACGCCGTGGCAGATGCACAAGACCGGTCAGGAACGCGCCGCGGCAGACCTCGTGAAACAGACCATCGCCAACCGCACCTTGCCACCCGTGCAGGGGCATATCGCGCTGGTCGGGGCCGGTCCCGGCGCACGCGATCTGCTGACCCTGCGTGCCGTGCAGCGCCTGCAAGAGGCCGACGTGATCTTTTATGATCGCCTTGTCGATCCAGAGGTGCTGGAACTGGCCCGCAGGGATGCGGAACGGATCTATGTCGGCAAGGTTGTCGGTGCCCATGCCTGGCCGCAGGACAGGATCTGCGCCCTGATCGTGGCAGAGGCGCAGCGCGGCCGGCGGGTCGTGCGTCTGAAATCCGGCGATCCCGGCATCTTTGGACGCGCGACAGAGGAACTGGAGGCCGCCCGCGCAGCAGGCATCGCCACAGAGATTGTCCCCGGCGTCACCGCCGCCAGCGCCGCCGCCGCCGTCATGGGTCAGTCCCTGACCGCCCGGGGCCAGACCGATACGCTTGTGTTGACCACCGGGCGTCATGGCGACGACGCGACGGTTGCGCATTGGGCCGATCACGCGGTGCCGGGCACCACGCTGGTGTTTTACATGGGGGTGGCCTCAGCCGACCGGATCGGACGGATGCTGGCCGACAAAGGCTTGCCCGCCGATACCAGCATCACGGTGGCAGCCGATGTCAGCAAAGTGGATCAGCACATCCTGACCACGGCCATCGATACCCTGGCGCAGGATGTCCGCGACAGCGGGATCACCGGGAACGCCCTGTTCCTGATCCGCATCCCGTTTCAACCCGCCGCCGATCAGCCTGACCGGTCCGGCAGCAGGGTTGCATCGGTTGGCCCGCTCAGGTCCAGCCAAGGGAGGCCAATGCAACACCTGCAGCAGCGCAGCCTGCAAGGACAGTCACCGGGCCAACCCTGAAGCGAAAGACCGCAAGGACAGCCACCGCGACCAAAGCCGCCGCCGCAGGGTTCACCGTGGACCAGACCGGCACATCAAGTGACAGTCCAAATGAAGTAACGGTGCGCACCAAGTCAAAGATGACATGAAGCCCGAACCACACCGCAAGGTTCAGGATCACGCCGACCACCGCCGCGGTGATCGCCGTCAGCGCCGCCGTCAGCGCCTTGTTGTCGCGCAGTTGTTCGATGAACGGCGCACCCAGAAAAATCCACAAAAAGCAGGGTGTGAACGTGACCCAGGTGGTCAGCAGACCGCCCAGCGTGCCGGCCATCAGCGGCGACAGC
>JBBREW010000225.1:0-5246 GCA_038225335.1 Rhodobacterales bacterium | reverse complement strand
CAGCGCGCGCGCGCCGGGCTGCAACACGATCCCCGCGGCCCGGTCCGCCAGCGCCAGATTGGCGCAGACATCGGCCCCCGCAGCCCCCGCCGTCTGATAGGCGGGCAGCGGCAGGGTCTGATCGGCATCAGCGGTATAGGCGACACTGACCACGACCGCCGCCGCATCCACCGCCCCCGTGCTCGCTTTTTCTGAAATACTCCCGCCGGAGGCTCCGGCGCTCACACCGGCACCGCCGCCCCTGTGGGGCTCAAGGTCTCGGCCACTTTTTGGGCCAGCCGCTGCCCGACCGCGTCCTTGCTCATCCGGGGCCAATCCTCTGTGCCTTGCGCGGTGATCAGGGTCACGGAATTGTCGGACCCGCCCATGACGCCGCTGCCTGTCGACACATCGTTCGCCACGATCCAGTCACAACCTTTGCGCGCGCGTTTTTGGGTGGCAAGCCGCGTCACATCCTGTGTTTCAGCGGCAAAGCCCACGACCAGTGCGGGCCGCTCGCCCTGCGCCAACCCGGCCACAGCTGCCAGAATATCGGGGTTTTCGGCAAAGGTCAGCGCGGGCAGGCCGTCCACGGTTTTCTTCATCTTCTGCGGGGCGGGCGTCGTCACGCACCAGTCGGCCACCGCTGCCGCAAAGATCGCCGCATCGGCTGGCAGGGCGGCCATGACCGCTGTGTGCATGTCCTGCGCGGTTTCTACCCGCTGCAGCGTGACCCCCGCCGGCGGCGGGACGGTGGCGGGTCCGGTGATGAATGTCACGTCTGCGCCCAGCGCCACCAGTGCCTTTGCAATCGCCGTGCCCTGTGCGCCCGACGACCGGTTTGCGATATAGCGGACCGGGTCAATCGGTTCGTGCGTCGGACCAGAGGTCACGATCACATGCCGCCCGGACAGCGGCCCTCGCCCCGCGCCCAGCGCAGTCACGATGGCGGCCAGAATGGCCGCCGGTTCTGCCAGCCGCCCTGGCCCGTGTTCACCGCAGGCCATGTCGCCCACATCCGGTCCCACGATCCGCACGCCATCGCCCTGCAGCACCGCCAGATTGCGCTGCGTCGCCGGATGGTCCCACATGCGCACATTCATCGCAGGTGCCATCATGACGGGCGTATCCGTCGCCAGCAGCAATGTGGTCGCAAGATCACTGGCAAGGCCCTGCGCGGCCTTTGCCATCAGATCGGCGGTCGCGGGGACCACAACGATCAGGTCCGCCACGCGGGACAGCTGGATGTGACCCATTTCAGCCTCGTCCGTGAGATCAAACAGGTCGGTATAGACCCGTTCCCCCGCCAAGGCCGCCACGCTGAGCGGTGTCACGAATTCCGCCGCCGCCCGCGTCATCACCGGCGTGACCGCAGCCCCTGCCCCGCGCAGCAGACGGATCAGTTCCAGCGATTTATAGGCCGCAATGCCGCCGCCGATCATCAGCAATATCCGCTTACCCTGCAGCATGTCGGCCCCCGTGTTCATTGCCCAAGATGTAGGCGGCAGCGGGGCCGATGACAACACGCAGCAGGTGTCCACCGCTTAGCCGGCAAAGGCGGCGCAGGGATCGGGGCGATCAACCGGATCCGTTGTCATCACGGCATCAAAGGGGGCATCCAGCGGCACAGCCCCTTCGATTTGTCCCAGCGCCCAGACGGTCAGATCGGGCCGCACCGCGCGGATCGCCAAAGGCACGCCCACATCGGTGCGCGCATGGCCTGTGCCGGTGATCACGACAACAGGCCCGTCCAATGCGTCCCGGGCCGCAATCGCCGCCATGGCAAAGGTGGCATCGCGTAACCGCTGCGCCGCGACCATGCCGGGCAGCATGTCGACCGGCAGCGCATCGCAATGGACCGCCGCCTGTTCCTGTTCCATCAGCGCCAGTTGCGGAGGCAACAGATCGGGCACAAACACGTCCGCCGCGCCAATCCCGTCGGTCATCACCTGCAGGATCAGATCGCGCGGCACTGCCGCACCCACAATCCGGGCATCGGGCGCTGCGGCGAACAGCGGGGCATAGAATGCAAAATCCGGCCAGCCCGACCTGGCCCAGTCGAACGCCGCAGCAAGGGCCGCAGCGTCATCGCGCGCCACGTCCTGCCCGGCAGCGGCCTGTTGCGGCGACAGCATTTCGAAAACCAGCGCCGCAGGGGCGAGCTGCGCCACGATGTCGGCCTGCACCGCATGGTGTGCGGGGTTGTCGTACACTTCACCCAGAACGAAAATGTCGACCCGTGGCAACGGGCCGACATCGGCAAGGGCCATGCCCCCGCCACTGCAGATCAAGAATAGATACCCGGCAAGGCAGCGCACAGGGGGCCACATCACGGCAGTCACGACAGCGCCGTCAGGCAAAGAATGACAGCACTTCCCGGCTTTGGCTTTCAAGGTTCTTGCGCATCTTGCCAAAGGCCGCGGCTTCCAACTGACGGACCCGTTCCTTGCTCAACCCCAGTTCAAGCCCGAGGCTTTCGAGGGTGCGGGGATCGTCGCGCAGCTTGCGTTCGCGCACGATGAACCGTTCCCGGTCGTTCAGATCGCCCAGCGCCGTCAGCAGCCACTGGCGCAGACGCGCGTTGTCATGGGCCAGCTCGACGTTTTCTGCCGCCTGCGTTGCATCGTCTTCCAGCGCGTCGATCCATTCGCGACCTTCGTCTTCGGACGACTGTGTGGCATTCAGGCTGAAATCCGACCCGGACAGCCGACCTTCCATCATTTCGACGTCATGCAGCGGCACGCCCACTTCCTTGGCGATCATCTGCCGCATGATGTGGCCTTTAAGCTTGCGGCCTTCGGCGGCGGCTTCGCGTTCCAGACGGGCCTGCACCCGGCGCAGGTTGAAGAACAGCGATTTCTGCGAGGACGTGGACCCGGTGCGCACCATCGACCAGTTGCGCATCACATAGTCCTGAATGCTCGCCTTGATCCACCAGACCGCATAGGTCGAAAACCGCACGCCACGATCAGGATCGAATTTCTCTGCGGCTTTCATCAATCCGACCGATGCTTCCTGAATCAGGTCATTCATCGGCGCGCCATAGCGTTTGAACTTGGCAGCCATGGAAATCGCAAGGCGCATATAGGCGGTAATCAGGCGATGCAGGCTTTCTTCGCACCGTTCATCCCGCCACGCATAGGCCAACCGCAATTCGGTTTCGGCATCCAGCAATTCCGCCTTCATCGCCGTGCGTGACAATGTCTGGTCCGATAATCCTTCGAAAGCCATCGTGATATCCCCCACGGTTGCGCGAACTGCTTGAGTCTTTGGTCGAGGCAGTTTCTATATATCGTCAAACACGCCTGACGCATGAAAGTTCCATGGACAAGTTGCCTCGCCTTACATTCATACTAGGCGGGGCAGCGTCAGGGAAATCCCTATATGCAGAGCAGATTGTCGCAGGCACCGCGCGCACTCGGCATTATATCGCCACCGCACAGGCCTTTGATGCAGAGATGACACAGAAGATCGCAGATCACCGGGCCCAGCGCGGGGCCGGGTGGATCACCCATGATGCACCCTTTGATCCCGGTGCCGTGCTGGCCCGCCTTGATGCGGATGCGGTTGTGTTGCTGGATTGCGTGACGCTGTGGCTGACCAATATCATCCTGACCGACCGCGACCCGGAACCCGCACAGGCGGCGCTGTTGCAGGGGCTGGCGGATTGCGCCTGCCCCGTGGTCGTTGTGTCGAACGAGGTCGGAATGGGCATCGTGCCCGACAACGCCCTGTCGCGGCGGTTCCGCAACGCCCAGGGCCGCATCAACCGCCAGCTTGCAGCGCAGGCCGATACGGTCGTGACCGTCATCGCCGGATTGCCGCTTGTGCTGAAAGGGGCGCTGCCGTGACGACGCTGTGGATGGTGCGCCACGGCCCCACGCACCAGACCACCATGACGGGCTGGCGCGATGTGCCTGCCGATCTGTCCGACACCACGGCCCTTTTACGGCTGCGCACCTTTTTGCCGGACAGCGCGCTGATCGTGGCGTCCGATCTGATCCGCGCGGCCATGACCGCCGATGCAATCGCAGGCGACCGGGTGCGGCTGCCGGACGATCCCGCACTGCGTGAAATCGACTTTGGCGCGTGGGACGGTCTGCACCACACGCAGGTCAGCGCCCGCGACCCGGTGCTGTCGCGCCAGTTCTGGGAACAGCCCGGCCAGTTGCAGGCCCCGGACGGCGAAAGCTGGGATCAGGTCACGACCCGCGTGGGACAGGCGATTGACGATCTGATCGCCACCCATGCCCCTGCGCATCTGGTTGTGGTTGCGCATATGGGGGCGATCATGTCGCAGATCCCCCGCGCCACGGGGCAGACCGCATATGCCGCCATGGCCCACCGGATCGACCCGCTGGGTGTGACCGACATGACCCTGACCCCGGATGGCTGGCGGATCGGGCGCATCAATCATCTGGCCTGAGGATATCATGACCTACGACCTGTTCATCGGCGATCGCACCTTTTCCAGTTGGTCGCTGCGCGGCTGGCTGATGCTGCACAAATTCGACCTGCCATACCACACACATCTGACAGGGCTTTATGCGGGCACGCTTGCGGCCGATCTGGCGGCACTGGCCCCGGCCCGCACGGTGCCGGTTCTGCGCACCCCGGACGGGGCGATCCTGACCGACACCCTTGCGATGGCCGAAACACTGGCGGAACGGCACCCAGATGCAGGGCTGTGGCCCACTGAGGCACGGGCGCGCGGGCTGGCCCGCAGCATGGTGGCGGAAATGCACGCGGGGTTCGGTGCGCTGCGGCAGGCGTGCCCGATGATGCTGGCCCATGTCTGGCACGGGTTTGTCCCTTCGGCTGCGGTGATGGCCGATCTGGACCGCATCACGGCCCTGTGGGCCATCGCCCGGGCGGCACAGCAAGACGACGGTCCGTGGTTGTTCGGCACCTATTCGCTGGCCGATGTATTCTATGCGCCGGTCGCGGCCCGCATCGCGACCTATAGCTTGCCGGTGGACGCAGCGGCGCAGCGTTATGTGACGCAGACCCTGCATGATCCGGCGTTCCGCCAATGGCGGGCCGACGGGTTGTCGGTGACCTATGATCCGATGCCCTACGCGCTTGATCTGCCGCAGGTGCTATGGCCGGACGTCGCCACGCCTGCCTGACGCCGCAAAAATTAACCATTTCGCAACGCTGCTGCACCAATGTCTTAACACAGATGATGGGGGAGCAGGCCGGATGGTCGCCATGGCCTATACGGTTGCGTTTGACGGCATCGACGCGCGGCTGGTGCAGGTGCAATG
>JBBREW010000224.1:0-5259 GCA_038225335.1 Rhodobacterales bacterium | reverse complement strand
GACCAGACCCAAAGGCAGTTACCGCATGATCACCTGGACCACCCGCTATGGCGCGGCCCCTGCGGCCATCGACACGATGGGAACGGACGCCCTGCGCGCCGAATTCCTGATCCCGCAACAGTTCGCGCCGGGCGAAGGGCGATTCTGCTATACCCATGTGGACCGCATGATTGTGGGCGGGATCGTGCCGCTGGACACGCCCATCGCCATCGGTGACGGGGCAGAGGTCGGCACCCCGCATCTGTTTGACGCCCGCGAAGGCGGCATCGCCAATCTGGGCCACGGCACCGGCACCATCCGGGTGGACGGGCAGGATTTTACCCTTGGCCGCCGCGATATTCTTTATGTCGGGCGCGGGGCGCAGGACGTCGTCCTGTCCAGCGCCGATCCGGCGGACCCCGCGCAGTTCTATCTGAATTCCGTCCCGGCGGGGGCGGACCATCCGCACCGCCTGATCACAAAGGCGCAGTCGAAACCCATCACGATGGGCAGCGCCGAAAAAGCGAATGAGCGCACCCTGCGGATGTATATCCACCCAGAGGTGGCGCCGTCCTGTTTGTTGCTGATGGGAATCACCGATCCCGCGCGGGGCAGCATCTGGAACACCATGCCGCCGCACCTGCACGAACGCCGGATGGAGGCTTATTTCTATTTCGACATGAGCGCGGAGGACCGGGTCATCCACCTAATGGGACGACCCGACAATACGCGGCACCTTGTCGTGGGGCCGGGCGACGGGGTGCTGTCGCCGTCGTGGTCGATCCACATGGGGGCAGGGACCGGTCCTTATGCCTTTGTCTGGGGTATGACGGGGGAAAATCAGGTGTATCAGGATGTGACGCCCGTGGCGGTAAAGGACTTGAAATGAAAACGCTGGACCGGCCGCTTGATGCGGGACACCCCCTGACACTCTGGCGGGTGTCGGCCATCGCGGAAGACCGCTTTGACGTGGCCGATCAGCCGATGGAAGGCGAAATGGACCCGTTCTTTTTCCTGACAAAGGAAAAGAACTTTATCCCGCATGAATATCCCTGCCGCACGATATTCGGTCAGACCTTTCGCGACCGGCGGCCAGAGGAGCGGGCGACGCCTGCCCCGGACCGGGTCTGGCTGGGGTTCGGGTCGCCGCGCCTTGATCTGTCGGGGTTCTGGTTCCGCGCGACGCGCCTTGCCGCCCGGGCAGAAACGTTGATCGTGGCGGATACGGCCGGTCCGGCCCGTCTCCGGCTGGCGACCTGCGGTGGTGCGATCCTGCGTGTAAACGGGGCAGAGGTGCTGTGGACCGCCGGTTATCGCCGCAACTTCGAGACAGCGCAGGACATCACGGTTGATCTGGTTGCGGGGCCGAACCGGATTGATCTGTTCATCGACGATCTGGCCGAACGCGACACGCGGTTTTATGCGCAGCTTGACTATCTGTCCGGGCCCACGGCGCAGCAGGCCATCCCGGTGGCAACAGACCCGGACAGCGCGCTGGCGGTCGAGGCGGCGCTGGGCACCCTGCATTTCACCCGCACCAGCCATGATGGTGGTCCCATCGGTCTGGTGCTGCGCCATGCCTTGCCTGTGGCGATGCAGGCGCAGGTCCGGATCGAAGGTGATTTCATGTCCCACGATCCCTTTCCGCCGATGACCATCGATCTGCCCGCCGGGGCCACCACGATTGATCTGGGCGACGCGGCAGGGTTGCCCGCGGATTTCCGCCATATCGTCGTGCAACTGCGGGTCGATGATTTCGCCGCCGAACGGATATTCGGCACGGAAATCACCCGCCGCACCGCACAGGGGCCAGCCCCCGCCGCCCTGACCGACCGGGTGTCAGAGGCGTTGCAGGCCGTGGCAGAGGGCGGCGAGGCGGACACGGTCCGTGCCATTGCCCGTCTGGCGCTGGGCGATGGCGGGGCTGACACGCGCGCGATGATCACAGCCGCCCTGCCGCGCATCGACGCCTGCTGGGACTGCGCCGATTTCGCGCTGGTGCCGCTGATCTGGTGTCGTCAGGCATGGCCCGATCTGCTGGGGGCCGATCTGTGCGCGCGGATCGACGACACGATCCTTGGCTACCGCTATTGGATGGACGAGCCGGGCAACGACGTGCAGTGGTATTTTTCCGAAAACCACGCGCTGCTGTTTCACACGGCGGCGCATCTGGGCGGCGCGTTGCTGCCGGATGCGACGTTTGTGCGGTCCGGGCGGTCAGGCGCGGAACAGTCCGCGACCGGGACCGCACGGCTGATGGCGTGGTTCGATCATTTCGAGGCGTGGGAAATGGCAGAGTTCAACTCTGCCCCCTATTTCCCGATCGATCTGAAAGGCTTGACCGCGCTTTATGCACTGTCGCCCGATGCGACCCTGCGCGACCGCGCCCGGCGCGGTATCCTGCGCCTGATCGAGGTGGTCGCCAATTCTGCCCACAAGGGCGTGCTGACGGCGGCGCAGGGGCGCAGCTATGAACACACCCTGCGGGCATCCACCACACTGGAACTGTCGGCGATGGCGCGGATGCTGTGGGGGGCGGGCAGCTATGGCACGCGGTTCCACGCCACGCCGCAACTGGCGGTCTGTCTGCGCGATCACGGGCTGGACCTGCCCGATCTGACCGACCGCGCGGTGATGACCGGGGACGGGGCACAAGAATGGCGGTTCGCCCAAGGTGAAAACTGCATCGCGAAACTGTATCACCACAAGACGGCGGATCACGCGATGGGCAGCACCGTCGCCTATCGCTGGGGCGACTGGGGGTATCAGGAAACCCTGATCCATGCCCGGCTGGGTGACAACCCCAATGCCCAGATCTGGATCAACCACCCGGGAGAGGTGATCCATTCCGGCTATGGCCGTCCGTCCTATTGGGGCGGGTCCGCATCGGTCCCGCGGGTGCAGCAATACCGCGATCTGGCCATCGTGCAGTTCAGCGGCGTGGCCCCGCAACCGGACATGACCCATGCGTGGTTTCCCGCCGGCGATTTCGACGCGGCAGCGGTGCAGGGCGACACGGCACTGGCCCGGTCGGGAAACGCGCATCTGATGCTGCGCGGGTCGGATGCATTTGACAGCGCAGAGGTCGGACCCACCACGGGCAACGAATTGCGCCTGCCCGGGCGGGACAACTGGTGGCTGATCCGGCTGGGGTCGGTGCGCGATCACGGCGATGCGGCGGCCTTTGCCGCGCGGTTTGCCGGATTGCGGCCGGACAAGGGTGCCGCAACGATCATGGTGGACGATCCGGACTATGGCCGCGTAGTATTCCATGACGACGGTTGCGTGGAGGCAGAGGGCCGTCGCATTGATCCCGCCGCGTTCACGGTCGCAGGACACCGCGACATGCTGACCCGGCGCGGGCCGCAGGAGGCCGCATAGAAACGACACCACGACACCGCTTTTCTGTCCGCGCGATGACCGTCGCCGGGCGTCACTTCAGGGAGGAAGTAACATGAAACGCACGACAACTTCGCTGGCGGCACTGGCCGTCGCGGGCCTTGGGTCCGCCGCTTGGGCACAGGACGCGACCGAAATCCGCATGATGTGGTATTCGGACGGCATCGAAGGCGAGGTGATGCAGGACCTGCTGACCCGGTTCGAAGAACAGAATGACGACATCGACATCGTGTTCGACAACGTCGCCTATCAGGTCATTCAGGAACAGCTGCCGATCCAGCTGGCATCGGGGCAGGGGCCTGACATCGCCCGGGTCACGAACCTCAAGGAACAGGCCGAACATTGGCTGGACCTGCGACCCCTTGTGGCCGACGCGGCCTATTGGGACGAAAACTTTGGCGACCGGTTCGACTGGATGCGTGAAAACGGGTCCGATGCGATTCCCGGTTTCCTGACGCAACTGACCCTGACCGGTGGCTTTGCCAACGCGACGCTGTTTGAACAGGCGGGCGTCGCCCTGCCGGGCGAAGGCGCCACATGGGACGACTGGATCGCTGCATCCCAGCAGGTCATGGACAGCCAGCAATTGCCTGCCGCCTTTGCCATCGACCGGTCTGGACACCGGATTTCCGGTCCGGCGGCGTCCTATGGCGCGAATTACATCGGTGACGACGGGCAACCCGCCCCCATCGACGATGGCACCATGGCCTTTGCGACCAAGCTGGTGGATTGGACCGAACAGGGCCTGATGCTGCCAGAGGTGTGGGTCTCTGCTGCGGGCACGACCTATCGTGCGGCGGCTGACGATTTCATCAACGCGCAGATTCCGTTCTATTATTCCGGGTCGTGGCAGGTTGCGAACCTGTCCAGCAAGATCGGGGATGCCTTTGACTGGGTCGCCACCGGGTCGCCCTGTGGCGATGCAGGCTGTTCCGGTCTGGCGGGTGGTGCGGCACTGGTTGCGGTGAAATACACCCAGCATCCAGAAGAAGTGGCCCGCGTCATGGATTATCTGGCATCCGAAGAGGTCGTGCGCGAATTCACCGAGCGCACCCTGTTCCTGCCTGCCCATGCAGGCGTCGTCGCAGCCGGAAGTCTGGAATTCCAGTCCGAGGATGCGAACGTGGCTGCGGCGCTTGATACCTTCGTGACGGCCTCGACCGAGACTGTGGCGGCGGCCGATGCACTGCCCGCGTGGAACTATGCCAACGCCTATTACGGTGCGCTGGTCACGCGGATCAGTCAGGTCATGGCCGGAGAGTTGACCATGGACGAGGCGCGGACCCTGATGGATCAGGACATCGCCGATCAGGTCATGGCGGCGCAGCAGTAAATCATGGCCAGACTCGGAGATCTTTTGGGGCAGGCGGTTCTATGGCCGCTGGTCTTGCTGGCAAGGCTCGTGGACCTGCCACTCCGGGTCTGGCAACGCTGGACCGGCACGGGGGGGATGGCTGCGGTGTTTCTGCTGCCAAACCTTGCCATCTTTGGCGTGTTCGTGCTGGTCCCGCTTATCTTGAATTTCGTCTATTCGATGACGGGCGGCACGGGCATCCTGCTGGGTCAGCGGCCTTTTGTCGGCATGGAACAATACGGACGCCTGCTGGAGTGTGAGGATTACACCCGCCGCCTGACCTGCCGCGAGGATCAGTTCTGGACCGCCGTGCGCAATACCGGGCTGTTCGTGGTGTTTCAGGTGACGCTGATGGTTGCCGTTTCGTTGATCACGGCGCTGATCCTGAACCGCAATATCTGGGGGCGCGGGTTCTTTCGCGCCGTTTTCTTTTTCCCGGTGCTGTTGTCGCCGGTTGTCGTGGGCCTGATCTGGCGCTGGATCCTGCAACGGCAGGGTCTGCTGAACCTGATCATGGTGAACCTTGG
>JBBREW010000223.1:0-5286 GCA_038225335.1 Rhodobacterales bacterium | reverse complement strand
CCCCGCACCGGGGCAGGCGTGCGCACGACGATTTCCGACGACGTGGTCTGGCTGGCGCACATCACGGCGCGCTACGTCACGATGACGGGCGACAGCGCGATCCTCGACACCGCCCTGCCCTTCGTCGAAGGCGAGCCGCTGGCACCCGGCGCGCATGACGCGTTCTATACCCCGACGGTCTCGGACCGTAAGGTGCCGCTTTACGACCACTGCGCGATGGCGCTTGACCTGGCTATCGCACGCACCGGGCCTCACGGCCTGCCCTTGATGCTGGGCGGGGACTGGAACGACGGCATGAACCGCGTCGGCGAAGACGGTCAGGGCGAAAGCGTCTGGCTGGGCTGGTTCCTGATGACGACCCTCGACGCCTTCCTGCCGATCGCGGAGGCGCGCGGCGACGCGGAACACGTTGCAGCCTGGCGGGCGCATCGCACCGCGCTGCTTGCGGCTCTCGAATCCGATGGCTGGGACGGCGGCTGGTATCGCCGGGCGTATTACGACGACGGCACACCGCTGGGTTCGACGGATAGCGCGGAATGCCGGATCGACTCCATCGCACAGTCCTGGGCGGCCCTGTCGGGCGCCGGCGATCCGGACCGCGCGCGCATGGCGCTTGACGCCGTGATGACGCATCTGGCGGACCGCGACGACGGCCTGCTGCGCCTGTTCACGCCGCCCTTCGACGACACCGACCGCGAACCGGGCTATATCAAGGGCTACCCCCCCGGCGTGCGAGAGAACGGCGGCCAGTATACCCATGCAGCGACCTGGGTGGTCCACGCGCTCGGCCGCTCGGGCCGTGGGACAGAGGCGTTGGCCATGTTCGACCTGATCAACCCGATCGGGCACGCGATGACGCCGGAGGCTGTCGAACGTTACCGGGTGGAACCCTACGTCGTCGCCGCCGACGTCTACGGCGCAGGCCCGCTGACGGGGCGCGGCGGCTGGACCTGGTATACGGGCTCTGCCAGCTGGCTCTACCGCGCGGCGGTCGAGGGCATCCATGGCATCACGCTGGAGGGCGGTGACGCGCTGCGGGTGGATCCAGCCTTGCCGGATGGCTGGGACGGCTTTTCAGCGACGATCATAATTGACAGCCGTCCTCACCGGGTCGTCGTGCGCCGCGAGGCAGGCCAGGTCCACATCTCTTGCAACGGCAAGTCCTCAGACGGGAACCGGTTCGACATATAGCAGTTCGGACAACAACACTGACAAAGTCTCAAGGTCGGTATTGTCATCCTACCCTTACCTCTGACAATCCCGGCGTGACCTCAGGCCGTAAAACCGTCCAAAAATCAAGTTATCGAGATACTTATCATCATCTTGGTTTAGGGTCAGGACCCATTGATCAGCTTGAGGTCGCCTCAGCTGCGTGATTCAAGATCCCGAACTGAAGGGGGTGATGATGAGCAATCTTTTCTGGCTGACAGACGTGCAAATGGACCGGCTTCGGCCGTTCTTCCCGAAGAGCCATGGCGTAGCGCGGGTCGCTGACCGGCGTGTCCTGAGCGGCATTATCTTCATCAATCGCAATGGTTTGCGGTGGTACAATGCACCGAAGGATTATGGCCCGCCGAAGACGTTATACAACCGCTGGAAGCGTTGGGGGGACATGGGGGTCTTCGCCCGGATCATGGAGGGGCTGTTTGAAAGTCTTCCTCTCCGTCATCGCTCTCGCCGCAACCGTCATGTTCTGGCTATGACGCAAGAACGAGTCCTGACCCTATCAGAAGCAGGCTTTCCACAAAGCCAGTCATTTGACGAAGCGCCAACCTTCATCGCCAAACAGGTCTGGATGGCACCGTCACTGAATGTCCGCGATCGGCCCCTCTTACCGGAGGGTTTGGCATAACATCTCATCTCGGGATCGAATCAGATCGTCAGTGAACCGCGGCGCTTCAGCGCCGCGTTGTAAGCAGCCCAGTTCTTCGTCTTATAGGTAAGTGATGTCGGTTTGCTCCTGCGTTCTAGCTACCATACTGTAATCACGACATAAATTCCTGCTGAATTTATGCAACACAGCCTGTGTCCGGGCTCACACCCTCCCCTGTCGACGCGGTCATCCGTGTCAGGCCGTATATCGGGGAAGCGGATCTGTGTCGGATCCTCCGTGCGGTGCACACAGCATGATCTCGTCCGGCGTGAAGGTCTTTCTGGCCAGCCACCCCTATCTACTCCCGAAAGAGACCGGACAGCTTGCTGGCGCTGGTCCGGGATGCGGGGAGCTACCCGTTCAGCGGGGCACTTTCCGTGTTCCGCGCAAACCGGCTAAAACGGATCAAGATTGTTTGGTTGGACCGCAGTGGCGTCTGCCTCTATGCGAAGCGTCTGGAGAAGTTGCGGTTCTTCTGGCCCCATACGCAGGCAAGTCAGAAACGGCCGGGCTTCGCAAGAGAAGGGGCCCCCCGACCACGCATCGGCTTGCAGCGCCAGCCCGATTCATCAGTCCCGTTGGTGCCCGTTGCCATAGACGAAATACTTGAAGCTGGTCAGTTGTTCCGCCCCAACCGGTCCACGGGCGTGCATCTTGCCAGTCGCAATCCCGATTTCTGCTCCCATGCCGAATTCGCCGCCGTCGGAAAATTGGGTGGAGGCATTGTGCATCACGACCGCTGAATCGATCGCCGCCATGAAACGTCTGGCGACATGAATATCCTCTGCCACGATGGCGTCCGTATGGCCGGAGGAGTGCTTCTGCACGAAGGCGATGGCCGCATCCGCATCATCCACGATCTTTACCGATATGATATTGCTCAGGTATTCCGTGTTCCAGTCGTCATCGGTCGCGACCGTCATGTTGGGCAGGATGCGCCGGGCCGCCGCGTCACCGCGCAGTTCGCAATCCGTCAGGGCAGCCGCCAGCCGCGGCAGCACTTGGTCCGCGATCTTTGCATCAATCACGACACATTCCGTGGCACCACAAATGCCAGTACGGCGCATCTTGGCATTGCGGACGATGCCAACGGCTTTTTCGATATCGGCGCCTTCGTGCACGTAAGTGTGGTTGTTGCCGTCGAGGTGCAGCAGCGTGGGAACGCGCGCCTCGCGCTGAACCAGTGATACCAGGCCCCTGCCCCCGCGCGGAATGACAAGGTCGACCGTGTCCGTGCTGTGCAGCAGCGCCTTGACCGCCTCGCGGTCGCGCGTGTCGACCATCTGCACGGCATCCTCTGGCAGACCGGCTGCGGCAAGACCCTCCGTCAGGCAGTCGACGATGACACGAGAGGACTGCAGGCTTTCCGATCCCCCCCGCAGGATGACGGCGTTGCCTGACTTGATGCACAGCGCGCCTGCGTCGGACCCCACGTTCGGGCGGGATTCGTAGATCATCGCGATCACGCCGATCGGGACGCTGACGCGGTCGATCTTCAACCCGTTGGGCCGATCAAAAGTCGCAAGCGTGCGGCCCAGCGGATCGTCCTGCCCTGCGATTGCATCCAGCGCGTCGGCCATGCCGGCCACGCGGTCCTCAGTCAGCGTCAGGCGGTCGACAAAGGCCGCGTCCTTGCTGCTGTTGTTGATGCTGTCCAGATCCTTGGCATTCGCGGCCAGAATATCGGCTGTGCGGGCACGCACCGCCTTGGCCGCTTCGGTCAGCGCCAGATTGCGTGCCTCAGTCGTCGCCATGGAAAGTTCGCGGGCCGCGGCCTTGGCGCGGTGGCCAAGGTCGGCCACGACGGCTGCAACGTCCGGGTTTGTCTCAGTGCTCATGTCGTTCATTGTGTCTCCCTTCGGTGGCGGTCGCACCGCCACGTCTTACTTCAGTTCACCCGCGCGGACGTAGGCCGCCTGCAGGGTGCTGTGAAACAAATCATCCAGCGCGCCGTCGCGCATCAACGCATTCAGACCCGCTTGGGTCGTGCCGTTCTTGCTGGTGACGGAGTTCCGCAGTTCCTCCAGTGTCAGGTCGGACTGGCGGGCAGCCTCGACCGTGCCGCTGACCGTATCGAAGACCAGCGTGCGGGCCGTGCCATGGTCAAATCCAAGCGCCTCGGCTGCGGCGACATAGCTGCGCAGCACCTCGAAGATGTAACCGGGGCCACTGCCGCTAACGGCGGTCAGACGGTCAATCCGGTCTTCGCTATCCACCGGGATGCAGGTGCCGGTCTGGTCAATCAGCGCGGCAATTTCGTGCGTCTGCTGCGCCGTGCAGCGGTCGTTGGCATAAAGCCCCGACACGCCCATACCGACAAGGGCGGCCATGTTCGGTATGACGCGCACGATGGCCGCGTCACCGACGACCTTTTCCAGCGACGCGACGCTGGCACCCGCCGCGATCGACACGTAGGTGCCGCCGGGCTTGAGCGCATGTGCGTAGTCCGGCAGCACGTCGGCGATTATCTGCGGCTTGATCGCGATCAGGACGACGTCGAATGCCCCGGATGGCAGATTTGTCGCTTTTGACACATGCGTCACGCCGTCGGGCAGGTCGGTGGCCGCGGGGTCAGCGACCGTAAAGCGGTGTGTCCCGTGGCTGGTCCACTGGCGCAACATCGCACCACCCATCTTGCCGCAGCCGATCAAGAGTATGTTCATCTTCGTCTCCTTCTTCCGCTTTGACCGCATCGGTCATCCGGTCGTCGCGATGCCGCCTTGCACCGTCCCGCAGCCCCGCGACACGACGCCCGTTCCTGGGCCGGTGTGGGCTTGCCGATCCTTGGCCCCGGAACGCGACCTGTTTGCGCTTGGGGGGCAGGTCCATGTTACAAGCCGGCGAATCATTGAATGGGCAGTGCTACAGGGCTGCGTCGAACGACGCAAACCGATAGCACTTTGTCCATTCCGAACAACAATTTACCGGAGGCACCCATGCCTAAGAAGAAAAAGATCGTCGTCAAGATCGGATCGAGCCTGCTTGCGAACGACCAGAACCTGACCCTGCGCTATGCCTTCATCAACGGGCTGCTCAGCGACCTCGCGCAGTTGAAAAAGGAAGGCTACGACATCATCCTGACCTCCTCCGGGTCGGTGGCCCTTGGCCTGAACATGGTCGACAAGCGCCCCGAAGATGCGGGTATTCTGGACAAGCAGGCGGCTGCCGCGTGTGGTCAACCCCTGCTGATGAACGCCTACCGCCAGATCGCGTCGGAACACAACATGGACGTCGCCCAAATGCTGGTGTCAGTCGGCGATATGGAAGAACGGCGCCGGTTCCTGAACATCAAGAACACCATGCTGCGGTTGTTCGAAAACGACATCCTGCCGATCATCAACGAGAACGACTCGGTCGCTACTCGCGACCTGCGTGTAGGCGACAATGACCGCCTGTCGGCCAAGGTGGCCCAG
>JBBREW010000222.1:0-5290 GCA_038225335.1 Rhodobacterales bacterium | reverse complement strand
GCCAGAGGGTCCCGACATTGAAACATTATGTAGCGGTCACAATCATCGTCCTGTCGATCACTTTTCTTGAGTTTGCCAGGCACGACGTGATCGTGACACGATTCGACGTGGGTCAGACGCCAGTGGCCCGCTACGCCCTGGCGGATGCCGATGGCCCCGTGGTTGTCGTGGCGCATGGCTTTGCCGGATCCCAACAGATGATGCAGGGCTATGCCCTGCCGCTTGCGCGGGCGGGATACCGTGTCTTTGCATTCGATTTCCTTGGCCACGGCCGCAATCCCGTGCCGATGTCGGGCGACGTTACATCAGTTGACGGCACCACGCGGCTTTTGGTGGAACAGACCGCAGAGGTCATGAACGCAATCGCGCCGACCGATGGGAAAATCGCGCTGTTGGGGCATTCGATGGCCACCGATATCCTTGTGCGCACAGCTGAATCCCGCAGCGATGTCGGGCCGATCGTTCTGATCTCGGCCTTCTCGCAGGTCATCTCTGACGTGGCACCAGACGATCTCCTGCTTGTCACCGGTGCATGGGAGTCCGGATTGCGCAGCGCCGCCATGGACAGCCTGCGCATGGTCGATCCGACGGCGGTAGAGGGCGACATTGCGGACAACGGCATCATATCCCGCCGCGCCGTCGTCGCGCGTTTCAGCGAACATATTTCGGTGCTGCAGAGCCGTGATGGCAGGCGCGCGGCGCTGGACTGGCTCGACCGGGCCTATGATCGCACATCCGACATCACCATTCTGCCGACAGGTTGGGCCATCATGGGGCTATTGGCCGGTCTTGTGATCATCTTCCGGCCCATTGCCAGGCTGATCCCGTTGCGCGACTTTGACCGCCTCCGCCTGAACAGGGGGCAAACCGCGATCATTTTGCTGGTCCCCGCAACGCTGGCCCCCCTGTGTGCGCTGCTGCCCCTGCCGGACGTGCTGCCTGTTCTGGTCGCAGATTATCTGATGCTGCATCTTCTGGCGTTCGGCGTCCTGCAACTGGCCTTGCTGCGGGTGTGGCGCATGACTGTCGGCCCCATGACATGGGTGGCGTTTGGCGTCTTGCTGGCTGCCTGCGCCGTTTTCGGATTTGCGCTTGATCGGTATGCCGCCAATTTCTGGCCAACGGCAGGGCGGGCCGGGATCATCGCCGCAATGCTGATCGGTGCCCTGCCTTTCATGGTGGCGGACGCGATTCTGACGACGGGTCAATCCGCGCGTTGGCGGCTTTGTGCGCGAGCCAGTTTTCTGGTGTCTTTGGGGATCGCCGTCGCCTTCGATTTCGAACGCCTGTTTTTTCTGCTGCTGATCGCGCCTGTCATGATCCTGTTCTACATCGTGTTCGGCACGATGGGGCGCGTGACGGCGCTGCGGGCTGGACCGATTGCATCCGGCCTTGCTTTGGGCGTCGTTCTGGCATGGGCGCTTGGTGTCAGTTTTCCGATGTTTCAAACTTGACACCGGGACGATGTGATCAGGCGTTACCCGGAAAACGTCATCGTTTCGCGATTTCCGACCCCGTCTTCCAATCGTCCCACGATAAAAGCCGCCAGATCGGCGCGTGCCACCTCGGGTTTGGCAAAGCTGCCATCGCGCGACACCGTCCACGTTCCGGTGCCCGGCTTGTCCGTCAACGCGACGGGTTGGATCAGAGTATAGGGCGTCGTCGGATCGTTCAGGATTTCAGCCTGTTTTTCCTTGTCCGCCATCTGCTCGGGCAGGACCAAGTGATAGAACAGTTTAAACATGAAGGGCAGGTTGCCGGCGGTGGCACCGGTTCCAAAGGCCCCGACGACAATGACCGGGGTATCCCTGTCTTGTGGCAGTGCTGCCAGAATGTTCCGGGTGCCGACCTCGCAGACGTTTCGGGGTGTCGTGCGGCGGGCACCAAGTCGCAAAGCAAACGCGTTCTGAGAATTGCCAAGGCTGATAACGACCGCATCTTGGCCAGCCAGCACAGGTGCGACCTGGCCAGCGTGCATAACGTCGCCCTCAACGATAGTCAGCCCCGCAGTCGGTGCAGTTTGATCGGCCCGCCGCGCAAAGGCCGTGACGGTGTGACCCGCGGCAATTGCGGCCTTCGTTACTGCGCGCCCCGTGCCGCCAGTCGCGCCGAAGACAGCGATCCTCATGCGGTCAAGACCGCGATCAGAAGGGCAATCAGGACCGAATTCACGATATGAAGCACTTGTTCGATGTTTTGTGTCTGCAGATATTGCCGGTGGGCCAGCATCAATTCCGGTTTGTCTGATGTGGCAAGCGCCGACAGCGCCTCGCAGTCCCGCCGCCGCTTTCCGTTGAACTCGATGACGTTCAACGTGATCAAAACCGCCAACGCCCCCAGAATAAGCAAGGGCCGCATCCAAGTGGTGTCCAAGATCCATCTCTCCCGTTGTGTCGCACTGTCCCGTTTGATTTACACGTAGGCGAGTTAATCCAACCGTCGAGGCCTGCCTCCAATGAGTGTTCAACACCATCCCCTTTGCATCGTCACCGGGGCCTCCTCCGGGGTTGGCCTGCACAGCACGAAGGCCCTGATTGACAAGGGATGGCACGTCATCATGGCGTGTCGTGATCTGGAAAAGGCAGCCGCAGCGGCGCAATCCCTGAATCTCCAGCGCGACATGTTCGACGTTATGCACCTCGATCTAGGGTCGCTGGACAGCGTGCGCGCTTTTCATGCCGCCTATCGGGCGCAGAACAGGGCGCTTGATGCGCTCGTGTGCAACGCCGCGACCTATCTGCCGCAACTCAAGGTGCCGCTGAGGTCGCCCGACGGGTATGAGATCAGTGTGGCAACCAACTACCTCGGGCACTTCCTGCTGGCGAACCTGATGCTGGAGGATCTGCAGAAATCCCCCGCCCCGCGACTGGTGACGCTTGGCACTGTGACGGCCAATTCCGAAGAATTCGGTGGCAAGGTGCCAATCCCTGCGCCCGCCGATCTGGGCGATTTTCAGGGGATGAAAGCCGATTTTAAGGATCCGATCGCGATGATCGATGGCAAACCCTTCAAGCCGGGAAAGGCATACAAGGACAGCAAGCTGTGCTGCATGATGATGAGCCGTGAATTGCATGCCAGATTCCATGACCGGACCGGCATCGTGTTCAGCACGCTTTATCCCGGCTGTGTCGCTGACACGCCCTTGTTCCGCAACGCGCCGCGCCTGTTTCAGAACATCTTTCCCTGGTTTCAAAAGAAGATCACCAAGGGTTACGTGTCTCAGCCCCTGTCCGGCGAACGCGTCGCACAGGTGGTGACAGACCCCGACTTTGCCCGGTCCGGCGTCCATTGGAGTTGGGGAAACCGCCAGGAGCAGGGTCGAAAGGCGTTTTCGCAAAGCCTGTCCTCCAAGGCGACTGACACAACGCGAAGTGAGACGCTTTGGAACCTCAGCGCAGCGCTGGTGGGGATAGATGTCAGCGGCAGGCCGTTGTGACACAGGCTCCGCAAAGGTCTGCGCAAAGACCTGAATTGATCATCCCCGAAATAGCCTGAAGGCAGAGGCAGCAGACCTAAAGGCGCTCGGACTGAAAGCCAGATCGTCCGCGGCGCTGATCCCGGTGCCGGTTCGCGGACGAAGCGATCAACTGAAAGCATCCGCTCAATTTTTCATCTGGGTATGCGAGCACATCGATATGTGCACATCCGCGTCAAGAAAATCGATGCAAAGAAGATCTGAGGTGCTAGCGCAGGTCTCAAAGTGGTCGCAATATCGACGTTTCAACGCTTCGACCACAACTCTTCAGGTCAGTTTGACGCACGCGATCAGCAGACCAAGCAGAATAAATCGGTTGATCGTTCAAGTCCGTTCCACGAAAAATGGATATTAATCTAAGGGGATAAGAATGACAGAGTTCTACATCATACTCGCTGTATGCCTTGCGATTTTCCTGAACCAGTCCAGCCGCATTGGTCGCGCCATCGGCACGCTTACCGCGGCGCTGGCCTTGGTCATGATCGCCTACTCGATCCTCATTGCGAATTTTGATGGCACCTTCGCAGCCATCCCCACGGATGCGGAACTTGGCGATCGCATAAAGCCCTTTGTCCTGAACGCACAGGCAGGGGTCGCCTCTCTCGCGGCGCTGTTCCTGCTTTGGGCGACCTACAGGCAAGGCAAGCGACACGTGACCGATCCACTGCCCCTGCGCAACACCGATACACACTTTGGTCGCGTTTCGCGCTACGCCCATTGGATCATCGGCGTGTTGATCCTGATCCTGGTACCAATGGGCCTGTTTGTATCTATTCTTGCGCCGGATCATCCGGCACGCCCCGCATTCCTTGCGACACACCAGATGCTTGGCTTGACGGTGCTGTTGCTTGTTGCATGCCGCATGCTGTGGCTCTTGCAAAGCCCCGCGCCGCTGATGCGGGCCGATATTCAACCATTGCAGCGCAAGCTGGCCAAGGCCACGCATCTGGCACTTTACGGCATCATGCTTGGGTTTCCAGTGACGGGCGTTCTACTCACGGTGTGGGATGGCAATCCGCTTGAGGTATTCGGATGGTCGCTCAGCGACCGCTTTACACCAAATAGTCAATTGGCAGAGTCAGCGGCAATCCTGCACAATCTGGTTCTTCCAGCGGTGTTCTACCTTGCAGTTGCCGCTCACCTCGGTGCCGTAACTGTACACCACTTCGCGGAGCGTCGGCTACTTGATGTGCGCCGCATGCTGCGGTGATCACGCAACACAACTTTTCATATTCGGGACGCCGTAACTGCCAGGTCTTACCCCTGCATTTTCGACCCACGCCTGTGTTCTGGCTGCAGATGCTCAAACGAGACCATCTCGATCCTGTCCATCCCGATCGATATGCAGCCACAACCTCAGCACCGGGCTGGCGGGGCTTTCCAGCCTCTGTGCCGGCGTGCGTCCGAAGATCGCCCGATTGAAACGTGAAATCACGTTGAACCAGACCCAACGATGCAGGCTGCGTCCGACCAAGCCGGCGACCAACGTCACAAATGCGACAGCAAATACAATCAGAGTGATGACGGAAAGCACGTCGCCCAGTGCCCCGTAGCCAGCACGGTTGGCGCTATAAACAGCAATGGCAAACAGGGCGCTTCCCAAAAGGATGGCGGAGCCCAACCGGAAGGTCGAGCGAAGCTGGTCATGGAACGTCAAATCAAACCTCCTAGGTGCCGCTCCCTGATCCTGCCGAAGTTGTAGCGTCTGAGTGTCCCAGTGGCAGAGGCAGTAAATAGTCTCGTTTCATCATATTCGCAGCCCGCAGCGCATATACGGACTTTAGCCGCACCGCAGAAAATCTGTAAAGAGGGCTC
>JBBREW010000221.1:0-5337 GCA_038225335.1 Rhodobacterales bacterium | reverse complement strand
CGCAGGACGGGTGCCTCGAATCCGGGGATCAGACGCTTGTAGCTGTTGGTGGTCGGGTTGGTGATCGCGTTCAGCGCCTTGGCATGTTTCAGGATGCCACCGATGAAATACAGCGCGTCCTGGCTGAGGTCGGCATATTTGTCGCCAGCAAACAGCGGCTTGCCGTCTTTCCAGATCGACATGTTGACGTGCATGCCGGTGCCGTTGTCGCCAGCCATCGGTTTCGGCATGAAGGTCGCCGATTTGCCGTAAGCCTGCGCCACGTTGTGGATGACGTATTTGTATTTCTGGATCTCGTCGGCCTGTTTGGTCAGCGTGCCGAAAATCAGACCCAGCTCGTGCTGGCAGGACGCGACTTCGTGGTGGTGCTTGTCCACCTTCATGCCCATCCGTTTCATCGTGGACAGCATTTCGCCCCGCATGTCCTGCGCGTCGTCGATCGGGTTCACAGGGAAATAGCCGCCCTTGATGCCTGGACGGTGGCCTGTGTTGCCCACGCCGTCGATGGATTTGTAATCGGTGTCGGTGTTCCATGCGCCGTCCAGCGCATCGACCTGAAACGAGACCTTGTTCATCGAGACCTGATAACGCACGTCGTCAAAGATGAAGAATTCAGCCTCTGGGCCGCAATAGAACGTATCGCCCATGCCCGAGGATTTCAGATAGGCTTCGGCCTTTTCGGCGGTGCCACGGGGGTCACGGTCGTAGGGTTCCATGGTGTCGGGTTCGACCACGGTGCAATGGATGCAGATGGTCTTTTCCGCATAGAACGGATCGACATAACCGCTGGTGGTGTCGGGCATCAGTTTCATGTCGGACTGGTCGATGGATTTCCACCCGGCGATGGATGATCCGTCGAACATGAAGCCTTCTTCAAGGAAGTCCTGATCGACGAGGTCGGCCACGATGGTGACGTGCTGAAGCTTGCCCTTGGGATCGGTGAAGCGGATATCGACGTATTCGGCCTCCTCGTCCTTGATCAGCTTCAGGAATTCTTTGGTGCTCATATTCAGATGTCCTTTTCGGTCATGGTCGTGAGAAGTTTACAGCGCGTCGTCGCCGGTTTCGCCCGTGCGGATACGAATCGCCTGTTCGATGGTGGAAACGAAAATCTTGCCGTCGCCGATCTTGTCGGTCTTGGCCGCAGCGATGATGGCAGCAATGGCTGCCTCGACCTGATCGTCGGCAATGACGATTTCCAGTTTCACCTTGGGGAGGAAGTCCACAACATATTCGGCCCCGCGGTAGAGTTCAGTATGGCCTTTCTGACGGCCGAACCCTTTGACTTCGACAACGGAGAGACCCTGAATCCCCACATCCTGAAGCGCCTCTTTCACCTCGTCCAGTTTGAACGGTTTGATGATAGCTTCGATTTTTTTCATGTGGCCCCCCATGTGTTGCGGTCTTTTTGCGGTCAGACCATCTTAGACAGACAGGAACAATTCATGCAGTGCAAGGCGCAAGCGGTGTTGGACTGATAATAGGCGTCATGATGTAATGATAGGCGGCTTGCATGTTTTTTGTGCTGTTTGAAAACAGTTGATGCCACATCAATGGTCGAAGGCGTCAGGGTTGCCTAATTCTGCGCCGCTGTGCCCATGATCTATTCCGCGTCATTTTGCCCGGCGCGGGGTCAAAAACGCAGACGCCCGGATGCAGGACATCCGGGCGTGTTAAGATGGTGCGGCGTTATCCGGTCAGGATCGGACGGCCCGGAATTCAAACGATTTGGATCAGACGGCCTGTGATGCGATTTCGATGCCGTCGGCATACAGGATGTGCTGACGATCAAAGGTCAGCGTGTAAACCGTCATGTCGCAGCTGTCCTGAATGGCCAGAAACTCTCCGTCTACAAGGCGGCTTGCATCGACGATGGCGGTGGCGCTGCCGAACAGGGCTTCTGCGCGCCAGTCGCGGATGTGAATCTGCGCGCCGGGGGCCACGATCATGTCGCGGTCGGGGCGGGTGTGACCCAGTGATCCTGCCTTGATGCGGATGGGGGCAAGGCGGGTGGTATGGACATCAATCCGGCGCAGGATCGCCATGCCGCTGTCGCGTGTGATGACGCGGGCACCGGCGGTCAGATGTTCGACGGGCATTTCGCCGTCCAGCGTCATGATCGTGGTGCCGGCGCAGATGCCGGTGGTCAGGTCGATGTTGGTCGTGGCGACGGTGTCGCGTGTGATGGTCCCGGTGTGCATGGCGTGTTCCCGCTCTTGCTGATGTCTGCCTCAATAGTTCGTTCAGGACTAAGGCCAAAACAGGGCGCTGTCTTGCTTTTTCTAAGATGCAATTTGCACTCGCTTCCCTGTGTGACCTTTGATAGACACCCCGCAAAGCCGGGGGTGGGTCCAATCCGCCCCCGTTTCACATGCGGGTGTGGCGGAATGGTAGACGCACCAGATTTAGGTTCTGGCGCCGCAAGGCGTGGGGGTTCAAGTCCCTTCACCCGCACCAAAGGTTGAGTAGAAAGAAGGATAGCCCATGCAGGTCAATGAGACCCTGAACGACGGCCTGAAGCGCGGATACACCATCACCGTGACGGCGGCCGAGCTGGACGAAAAAGTTGTGGCAAAGCTGAAAGAAGCGCAGCCCGAGGTCGAAATGAAGGGCTTTCGCAAGGGCAAGGTCCCGATGGCCATGATGCGCAAGCAGTTCGGTCCGCGCCTGATCGGCGAAGCGATGCAGGACGCCATCGACGGCGCGATGAATGACCACATGACAACATCCGGTGACCGCCCGACGGGCCAGCCCGAGATGAAGATGACGAATGAAAACTGGAAAGAAGGCGACGATGTTGTCGTCGAGGTTTCCTATGAAAAGCTGCCCGATGTGCCCACCGCCGACCTGAGCAAGGTCGCGCTGGAGCGTCTGGTGGTCAAGGCCGACGATTCTGCCGTGGACGAGGCGCTGAAAAATCTGGCCGACAGCCCGCAGGCCGTCACCTATGTCGAAAAAAAGGGCATGGCCAAGGACGGCTTTCAGGTCGTGATCGACTTTACCGGCAAGATCGACGGCGAGCCTTTTGACGGAGGCACAGCCGAGGATTACCCGCTGGTTCTGGGATCGAACAGCTTTATCCCCGGCTTTGAGGATCAGTTGCTGAAGGTGAAGGCCGGCGAAGAAAAGGCCGTCACGGTCAATTTCCCCGACGACTATCAGGCGGCGCATCTGGCCGGCAAGGAAGCCGTGTTCGACGTGACGGTGAAAGAAGTGCGCGAGGCCAAGACGCCAGAGATCAACGACGATCTGGCGAAAAAGTTCGGCGCCGACGATCTGGACGCGCTGAAAGGTCAGATCCGTGACCGTCTGGAAGCAGAATACACCGGGGCATCCCGCGCCATCGCAAAGCGCAAGCTGCTGGACGCGCTGGATGATCTGGTCGATTTCGATCTGCCGCAGTCCTTGGTTGATGCAGAAGCCAACCAGATCGCGCACCAGCTGTGGCACGAGGAAAACCCCGATGTCCAAGGCCATGATCACCCCGAGATCACGCCGACGGACGAGCATCTGTCGCTGGCAAAGCGCCGGGTCAAGCTGGGTCTGCTGCTGGCCGATATCGGTCAGAAGGCCGAAGTGAAGGTCAGCGATCAGGAAATGACGCAGGCCATCATGACACAGGCCCGGCAGTATCCCGGTCAGGAACGTCAGTTCTTTGAATTCGTGCAGCAGAACGCCCAGTTCCGCCAGCAGCTTCAGGCGCCGATGTTTGAAGACAAGGTCGTTGACCATATCTTTGCAAAAGCCGCCGTCACCGAGAAAGAGGTCAGCAAGGAAGACTTGCAGGCCGCTGTCGAGGCGCTGGAAAGCGAAGACTGAACCGCGTCCGACGCCGTATCAGCCGATCAGAAATGGCACCCTTCGGGGTGCCATTTTTCGTTCGGCGTGTTGAAAACAGGCCGCAACGGGCCATGTCATATATCAGGACAAGGCGATCCGTCGCGGTCCTGATTTGCCAGAAGGGGTTTGGGTGGTGACTGTTTTTCGCCATGGAGTGACGGCAATGGCAGTGATGTTCGGGTTGTGGTCCGGACCCGCGATGGCCTGCCCCAACCCGGATCTGAATGCGGCAACCACTGTGCAGACAAACGGCGCGACCTTGCGCCTTGGGTTGAACCGTAGGACCACGGCGGGTGGCACGGCGACGCTGGCGGCCTGTCCCCACGTGACGGCAGATGTGCCGGGTGATGTGGCCATGATGTTCAATGCGGTCCCGGCGCTGTCGGCGGATGTGGGCGGCATGATGGGCATGGCCATGGAAATCAGTGCGGATGCCAATTGCGCCACAGCCCTGCTGGTGCGCACAGCGTCGGGTGACTGGTATTATGACGACCGGGGCCGGGGGATCGGGATGCCGCGCATCATGATGCGCAGTCCGGGTGCGGGCCAGTTGCAGGTCTGGATCGGCACCACGGACGGGTCGGTCTGCCGCGCGCGGGTCAATATGATGACCTACGCGGGCTGACAGCCTGCCTTGCTGTGCGGCCTAATGACGGATACCCGGCTGCGAAATGTGTGTCACAAGACCCATCGTGCCGCCGGACCCTTGGGCGGCGCGGACGAATCGCAGCAGATAGGGCGCGATGGTCTGGGCAAGGGTGACCGCAGGCCATGCGCCCTGACCACTGATCAGGATGCTGGCAAACAGCATCGCTTCGTCCCGGTCGCCGATCACAGCGGCCGCCAGCATATTGGCAAAGGCGCTTTCGTCGCCACCAAAGCAGCGGCAGGGCACCCCATGCCGCACCAGCGGTCGGCGCGCACAGGCCAGCGTCGTGCGCATCAGATCATCAAAGAGTGCGACGGCGGTCACCGCATCAGCCGGACCCAGCGCCAAGGCCAGATCGCGTTCGAGCCGTTCCCGATGCGCACCCCCGTCACACCACAGGCGGAAAAAGGTGATCGCCACGATTTCCAGCGTGGGCAGTTCGTCCAACTGGCCCACCGGTGCGCCGCCTCGCGCGCTTGTGTGATCTGTCGGGTCCGTGAAACCGGCCATAGCGGTATCCTTTGCAAATTAGGCGCTATTGGCCATGTGCGAATACCTTACTATTTTAATCGGGTTAGTCAATCCACTTTGCCGGGTGTGCAGACAGGGGGACCAAGAACGCAAAAGGCCGCCCCCGGACAGGGGCGGCCTTTCGATTGGTTTGTCCGTCGGATCAGGCTTCGTCGGCGCGACGCTGCTGGGCGTCGTCATCGTTGGAAGCGCCGCCGAGATCGTCGAACAGTTCCTGAATCTCGAACTCTGCGGCGGCCTCTTCTTCGGCTGCCAGTTCCTGGATCGACTTGCCAGCGGCCTGAAGCTCTGCTTCTTCCTTGGACCGGGCGACGTTC
>JBBREW010000220.1:0-5374 GCA_038225335.1 Rhodobacterales bacterium | reverse complement strand
AATGCTTCTGGCCTTTCCCGCTGCCCATGCGATCGCCTTGCGTCTGTCGGAAAAGGCGCGGGCGCGCTGGATCGCGTTCCTCATCATCCCGATCTTTTCCAGCTATATCCTCAAGGTCTATGCTTGGCAGGTGGTGCTGTCGCCGGGCGGGATCGTAAATACCGGCTTTGCGTGGCTGGGGCTTCCGGCGGTCGATCTGCTGGGCGGGGCGTTTTCACTTTATGTGGGGCTGCTGACCCTGACGCTGCCGGTGGTCACGCTGATCCTTGTCTTTGCGATGATGGGTCTGGACCGCAGCCAATTGGAAGCCGCGCGCAATCTGGGCGCTTCGGGCTGGCAGGTGCTGCGGCATGCCACCCTGCCCGCGATCAAGTCCGGCCTTGGGCTGGCCGGGGTCACCGCGTTCCTGATGTCCTTCGGCGACTATGCTAGCCCGGTCTTTCTGACCGGATCGAACCCGCCCACCCTGTCGATCCTGATCGTGGACACGGTCAAATCCGGGTCGCAATGGCCGCGTGCCTCGGTCGTGGGGGTGTCGATGCTGGCGATCTTGACGCTGACCTTCGTGCTGGTGCAGATCGTCACGCAAAAGCGCAAGATCGGAGGCATCTGATGGCTGGCCTTTTACGCGCGCTTTACCTTGGCGCCCTGGCGCTGTTCATCCTGACGCCGATGCTGGTGATCGTCATCTTTTCCTTTGATGCCAATCGCTTTCCCGCCCTGCCCTGGGGTGGATTTTCGCTGACCTGGCACCGCGAGGCTTTGGGCGATGCGATGATTGTCAGCGCGATCCGGAACTCGATCCTCGTCAGCCTTGGCACGGCTGTGATTGCCACGATACTGGGCTTTTGTGCCGCCTATCTGGACTATCGTTACAGTTTCTTCGGCAAGCGCAGCCTGATGTTGATCATCGCGGTGCCGCCCGCCGTGCCCGTGGCGATCCTTGGCATGGCGATGCTGGCCGCCTTGTCACGCACGCCGATCTTTGGCACGCCGGTGGGCATCATTGTCTGCCATACCGCGATTGCCGTGTCTTTTGCCATGGCCTTGATCCGGCTGCGGCTGAATGATCTTGGCCCCGACATGGAACAGGCGGCCTGGAACCTTGGCGCGTCAAGCACGGGTGCCTTGCGCCATGTGGTGATCCCGTTCTGCCGACCCAGCCTGATTGCCGCCTTCTGCCTGTCGGCTGCGGTTTCGTTTGATGAATTCATGGTGGCCTGGTTTGTCGGCGGGGTGAATGAAACCCTGTCGGTGCGCGTGTTCAACATGCTGCTGGGTCAGGTGAACCCCAAGATCAACGCGATCGGCACGCTGGTGCTGGCGACCAGCATCGTCCTTGTCAGCATCGCCCAATTTTCCGCCAAGCTGGGCAAATCCGAAAAGGAAGCGGCATGAACAGACCCTATGTGCAACTGGACAGTCTGGACATGCGCTATCCCGGTCACCACGCGGTCAAGGATCTGAACCTTGATATCGCGGCGGGGGAATTCATTGCCCTGATGGGCCCGTCCGGCTGCGGCAAGTCCACGACACTGCGCATGATCGCAGGGCTGGAACAGCCGACAGGCGGCCGCATCCTGATCGGTGGCGAGGATATGACCCATGTGCCAGCCGCACAGCGCGGCACGCCGATGGTCTGGCAAAGCCTTGCCTTGTTTCCGTTCCTGTCGGTCGAGGACAACGTCGCGTTCTCGCTTAGGATGCGGGGCGACACCCCGAACTTTCGCCGCAAGATCGCGAACGACTGGCTGGAAAAGGTGGGTCTGGGCGGCATGGGCAAGCGCAACATCGCGCAACTGTCCGGCGGTCAGCGGCAGCGGGTGGCCATCGCGCGGGCGCTGGTCACGCAGCCATCAATACTTTTGTTGGACGAACCCCTGTCGGCGCTTGATGCACACCTTCGGGTGCATTTGCAGACGGAACTGGCCCGCCTGCACCGCGAACTGAAGATCACCTTCATCTATGTCACCCACAGCCAGTCCGAAGCCTTTGCCCTGGCAGACCGGGTCGTAGTGATGGCCGATGGGATCGTGCAGCAGGCGGGCGCGCCGCGCGATGTCTACCGTGCGCCGGTGAACGGATTTGTCGCGTCCTTCATGGGGATGAACACGCGGCTGGACGGCAAGGTTGCGGCGCGGTCGGACGGGATGATCTGGGTTAACTGCCCCGAAGGCCGCATGTCCGTGCCCGATACTGTTGCCACCCCTGACGGCGGTGATCTGTCCTTTGTGATCGGGGCCGACCGTATCCGCATGGTGGCCGCAGGCACCGTATCCGGTGATCTGCCGCAAGTCCCCGGTCACGTGGTAGGGATGGAATTTGTCGGGTCAACGCAGACGATCTTCATCACCTCTGACACCGGGCGCGATTTCCGCCTGCAACGCCTTGATCTGGGTGACGAGGCGGTCCTGACCCCCGGCACCGCTGTGACCCTGACCTGGGACCCGCGCCACGCCTGGGCCCTGCCCAATTCATAGGAGCATAAGATGTACGACGAAAAATTCATGCGCCGGGCGGTGGAAATCGCCACGCTCTCTCTGACGCAGCCGGGCACGGAACCTTTCGGGTCGGTGATCGTCAAGGATGGCAAGATCGTGGGCGAAGGTCTGAACCAGTCGCTTGCCAATTTCGATCCGACCTCGCACGGCGAAACCGAAGCGATCCGCGATGCCTGCCGCAACCTTGAAACACTGGATCTGCAGGGGTGTGAACTTTACACGACGGCAGAACCTTGCGCGCTTTGTGTGGCGGCGATGGTGATCTCTGGCATCGGGCAGATGTATTACGCGGCATCCATGGCGCAATGCGATCCGATCTTCGGCCCGCTGCCGGCGTCTGCACGGTTTCCCATCGACTGCGACCACCTGCGCATGGAATGCGGGGCCACCGTCACGGGCCGCAGCCTGAAGGCGGAACAGCGCATGGATACCGCAGCACTCGCAGTGATGCACGCCTGGATCGCGCCAAGGATGGGGTGATGCAGGCCGATTGCACCAGCCTTGATGCACGCGGCGGGTCGACACGTCGATCCGGCCCGCGACCAACCGATCGCACGGCGTCATGCCGAAAATTATATCGTGGCGGACCGACAGTGTGAACTGAAGGTGCCGCCCCTGCCAGAATGGGTGTCCGGATGAACTATGATCTTGTGATCAAGGGTGGGGTTCTGCCCGATGGCCGTCAGGCGGATATCGCCATTGCCGGGAAAACGATTGCCGCCGTGGCCCCCGGCCTGTCCGCCGATGCGGGACAGGTGATTGACGCGACGGGCAAACTTGTCAGCACGCCTTTCATCGACTGCCATTTCCACATGGATGCGACGCTCAGCTATGGTTGGCCGCGGATCAATGCCTCTGGCACGCTTCTGGAAGGCATCCAGCTTTGGGCGGAACTCAAGGTTCTGCAAAGCCGCGAGGACATCATCGACAGGGCCATGCGGTATTGCCGCATGGCCGTGGGTCAGGGGATTCTGGCGATCCGCAGCCATGTCGATGTGACCGATCCGAATTTCCGCACGGTAGAGGCCCTGCTGGAGGTGCGCGAAGCGGTGAAGGATGTGATCGACCTGCAACTTGTCGCCTTTCCACAGGACGGCTGGTATCGTTCGCCCGGGGCTGAAACAGCTGTGATCCGCGCGCTGGATGCGGGTGTTGATATCGTGGGCGGCATCCCGCATTTCGAACGCACCATGCAGGCCGGGCACGATTCAGTGACAGCAGCCTGCAAGCTGGCAGCCGACCGGGGATTGATGGTCGATCTGCACTGCGACGAAACCGACGATCCGATGTCGCGCCATATCGAGGTGCTGGCGGCCGAAACCATCCGTTACGGGTTGCAAGGCCGGGTGGCGGGGTCGCACCTGACGTCGATGCATTCGATGGACAACTACTATGTCTCCAAGCTGATCCCCCTGATTGCAGAGGCGCAGGTGGCGGCCATCGCCAACCCCTTGGCCAACGTTGGCCTGCAAGGGCGGCACGACACCTATCCCAAACGGCGCGGGCTGACGCGGGTGCCGGAACTGCTGGCGGCGGGCGTCACCGTCGCGATGGCGCAGGACAGCACGCGCGACCCCTGGTATGCGATGGGGTCCGGCAACATGATCGAGGTCGCGATGATGGGCCTGCATCTGGCCCATATGACCGCCCCCACGGCGATGCGCGCCTGTTTTGACATGATCACCACCACACCGGCCCAGATCATGGGACTGGATTATGGCCTGCGCCCCGGTGCGCGCGCCAGCCTGATCGTGCTGGACTGCGCCGATCCGATCGACGCGATCCGGCTGGACCCCGCGCGCCTTTTCGTCATCTCGAACGGCTCTGTCGTGGCGAAAACCGCGCCTGCCGTGACCGAAACCTTCCTTTGATCCCCCAGAAAGGCCGACCGATGGACAAGACCGATTTCATGGCCCACGCGATTGCGATCAGCCGGCGCGACATGCTGGAAAAGGGCTGCGCGCCCTTTGCCGCCGTGATCGTCAAGGATGGCAAGATCGTCGGCGAAGGGTGCAACCACGTCGTCGCGAACCACGACCCCACCAGTCACGGCGAGGTGGAGGCGATCCGCAACGCCGGGCGCAACCTTGGGACCTGGGATTTGTCGGGCTGCGAATTATACACCACCTGCGAACCCTGCGAGATGTGCGTGGCCGCGATGTACTGGGCCCGCATCGACAAGATGTATTACGCCAACACGCTGAAAGATTGCGAGGATATCGGTTTCGAACTGGCCCCGTTGCGCGATCTGGTGCGCAGCGACCTGCCCGCCCGCGCCCTGCCTGCGGAACGTCTGCTCGGCCCCGAAGGGCGTGCCGTGCTGGATCTGTGGACACAACAACCCGGCTTTGACCGGTTTCAGGGATAGGGGGCGGCGATGTCCATTCTGATCAAAGGCGCGGAAATCATATCCATGTCGGCCGCGCAGGGGGCCACCCCCTTTACCGGCGACATCCTGATCGAGGACGACCGGATCACCGCAATCGGCACGCTGGATCAGGTGCGCGCGGATCGGGTGATCGACGGCGCGGGACGGCTGGTGATGCCGGGTCTGATCAACAGCCACCTTCACACGCCAGAGGCGCTGTTCCGGGGCCGCTATGACAACATGCCGTTGGAAATCTGGATGCTTTACGCCTATCCGATCCTTGGCGCGCAGGTGCTATCGCCGCGCATGGTATACTTGCGCACCGCCCTTTGCGCGATGGAATCGCTGAAATCAGGCACCACCAGCGTGACCGACGATGTGTATGAAAGCCCGAACCAGTCCCCCGAACAACTGGCAGCGGTGTTTCAGGCCTACGAGGATGTCGGCCTGCGCGCCACCATCTCTGGTCATATCGTCGACCGTCCATTTTTGGACACGGTCCCCT
>JBBREW010000219.1:0-5379 GCA_038225335.1 Rhodobacterales bacterium | reverse complement strand
GCTGACCGTGGGACGCGCCGGGGCGGATTGGGTCGTGACGGCCCATGCGGATCGTTTCCAGCAGGATGACGCCCTGTGGGCCGCATTGACCGACCCGGACATCGTCTATGACCACACCCCGGCACAGGTGCAGTTTGCCCTGCTTCCTGCGGTATTGGCAGAAACCGGGATGCAGTTGCACCTGTCGCGCGGCATTGCCGCCATCACCGCCCGTTTCGGTCCGGCATGATCTGACAGTGATGACGTAATCCTAAGGGCGGGTCGTGCCGTCGCCGGTCACCAGATATTTGAAACTGGTCAATTGTTCGGCCCCGACAGGACCACGGGCATGCAGTTTTCCGGTGGCGATGCCGATTTCCGCGCCCATCCCGAATTCACCGCCATCGGCGAATTGTGTGGATGCGTTGTGCAGCAGGATGGCCGAATCAAGGCTGCGAAAGAACCGGTCGGCTGCGGCGTCATCCTGCGTCAGGATCGCTTCGGTATGTTGCGAGCCATAGCGCCGGATGTGGTCGATGGCCGCGTCCACCCCGTCCACGATCCGCACCGCGATGATCATGTCCAGAAACTCGTGGCCGAAATCCGATTGCGTGGCGGGCACGGTGCCTGCGATTTGCGCGGGACCTTCGGCCCGCACCTCGACCCCGGCGGCCAGCAGGTCGCGGATCAGGATGTCGCCGTGACGATCCCAGAACGCCTGGTCGATCAGCAGACATTCCGCCGATCCGCAAATTCCGGTCCGCCGTGTCTTGGCGTTCAGCACAACGGCCCGCGCCTTTTCCAGATCGGCGGCCCCGTCGACATAGACGTGGCAGATGCCTTCCAGATGGGCAAAGACCGGCACCCGCGCTTCTTTCTGGACCAATCCCACAAGGCCCTTGCCGCCCCGCGGCACGATCACGTCGATAAAGTCCGTGGCCTGCAACATGGCGGTGACCGCCGACCGGTCGCGGGTCGGCACAAGCTGGATTGCGGCGTCGGGCAATCCCGCCGCGCGCACGCCCGTCAACAATGCCGCGTGAATCGCCGTGGCGGACCGGAAACTTTCCGACCCGCCGCGCAGGATCACGGCATTTCCGGACTTCAGGCACAGCGCACCGGCATCCGCCGTGACGTTGGGACGGCTTTCGTAAATGACGCCAATCACCCCGATCGGGGTGCGGACGCGGCGGATGTGCAGACCATTGGGACGGGTCCACTCGTCGATGACCGCGCCAACGGGATCAGCCTGCGCCGCAATGGCACGCAGGCCATCGACCATGCCCTGCACCCGGCCCGTGTCCAGCAGCAGGCGGTCCAGCATCGAAGCTGACAGCCCCTTGTCCCGTGCGTCGGCCATATCGTCTGCATTGGCGGCAAGGATGTCCACGCGATTGGCCCACAGCGCATCGGCCGCAGCCAGCAAGGCGCGGTCCTTTGTAGCGCTATCGGCCATGGCCAGCACGGTGGCTGCGGCGCGGGCCTGCTGGCCCAGTTCAGTCATCATATCGGTCATGTCGCACCCTTGTCCTGCAAGACCATGTCGTCACGGTGGATCAGTTCCACGCGGCCTTTGTATCCCAGAACCGCGGCTGCATCCGCACTGCGGCGCCCCATGATCTGTGCCGCCTCTTGGCTGTTGTAATTCGTCAGACCCAGCCCCAGCGCGGCCCCGGCCGCGTTCAGGATCGCGACGGGATCGCCTCGGTCGAACGTGCCGCCCACGTGCGCCACCCCGGCGGGCAGCAGGCTTTTGCCGTCGTGTAGGGCGGCGTTCGCGCCCGCATCGACCATGAAGGTGCCACGGGGTTTCATCGCCGCGATCCACCGCTTGCGCGCCGCTTGCGGCGTTGTTTGCGCCTGAAACCACGTACAGCGCGCATTATTCGCCAAGGCTTGCAAGGGATTGAGCGGCGATCCTAATGTGATGCACAAGGCGCAACCTGCTTCTGTTGCGACGCGGGCGGCCATGACCTTGGTTTTCATGCCGCCTTTGGACAGGCCCGATACCGCGTCACCCGCCATGGCCATGATCTGCGTGGTGATGACAGGCACCTGCGGGATATGGTGCGCGTCAGGATCGCTTTGCGGATTGGCGGTATAAAGGCCGTCCACGTCCGACAACAGCACAAGCTGGTCCGCCCCCACGGTCACCGCAACCTGTGCGGCCAACCTGTCGTTGTCGCCGTAGCGGATTTCGTCCGTCGCAATGGTGTCGTTTTCATTCACGATCGGCACGACACCCAGACCCAGCAGGGTTTCCATGGTGGCACGACTGTTCAGATAGCGACGGCGGTCTGTGCTGTCATCCAGCGTCACCAGAACCTGCGCCGTCACGATTCCCAAGGGTTCCAACACGTCCTGATAGGCGCGCGCCAGTTGAATCTGGCCCACCGCTGCGGCGGCCTGTGACTGCTCCAGCGGAAGCTCGCCCCGCCCCAGCGCCAGGACTTCACGTCCCAGCGCGATCGACCCCGAGGATACAAGGATCACCTGTGTGCCCCGCGCCCGGATCGCCGCCACATCTGACGCCAGCGATGCAAGCCAATCCGCCCGCAAATGACCTGTGTCGCGGTCCACCAGCAAGGCAGAGCCGATTTTGACCACAAGGCGGCGCGCGTCGGTCAGGGTTGCCAAGGCGCATCCTCGACGGGCACCTCTGCGGCGATCCGGTCCCGCAGGCGCCCTTCGTCAATCTCTCCGCGCAGGGCGCGCAGCACGTCGATCACGCCTTCGCCGGTCACACCGGACATCAGCATCACCGGACTGCCGATGGCGTCCTCCATCTCGTCCTTGAGAAAGGCGCGCTCTTCGGCGTCAAGGGCGTCGATCTTGTTCAGCACGGTGATCCGGGGCTTGTCCGCCAGATTGCCGCCGTATTTTTCCAGCTCTTCCACGATGGTCTGGCAGTCCTGCATCGGATCGCCAGAGGTGCCATCGACCAGATGCAGCAACACGTTGCAGCGTTCGACGTGGCCCAGAAACATATCGCCCAACCCGCGGCCTTCGGATGCGCCCTCGATCAGGCCGGGGATGTCGGCCACCACGAATTCGACGTTGTCCACACCCACGACACCCAGATTGGGCACCAGCGTGGTAAATGGGTAATCCGCGATCTTTGGCCGCGCGTTGGAGGTGGCCGCGAGAAACGTGGATTTGCCCGCGTTGGGCATCCCCAGAAGGCCCGCATCCGCGATCAGTTTCAGCCGCAGCCAGATGGTGCGTTCGATGCCTTCCTGACCGGGGTTGGCGCGGCGCGGGGCCTGATTGGTCGCGGTCTTGAAATGCAGGTTGCCCCACCCGCCGTTGCCGCCACGGGCCAGAACCACCTCTTGCCCGACTTCGGTCAGGTCGGCGATAACGGTTTCCTCGTCCTCGTCGATGATCTCTGTCCCGACGGGCAGACGCAGGATGATGTCGTCGCCAGAGCGTCCGGTCATCTGCTGACCCATGCCGTGCTGGCCGCTTTGGGCAAAGAAATGCTGCTGATAGCGAAAATCAATCAGGGTGTTCAGGCCATCCACGGCCACGGCGATGACGGACCCGCCATTGCCGCCGTCGCCGCCGTTCGGGCCACCGTATTCGATGAACTTTTCCCGCCGGAACGACACACAGCCCGCGCCACCGCCGCCGGACCGAATATAGACTTTGCACAGATCAAGAAACTTCATGGGCGGGCGGCTTTCAGATGATTGAGATGCGCCATTACGCTATCCGGCCCTGTTTCTCAAGCGGTCCCATGCGGGACGCGGCAAACGGTAGAAATGGCATGGGGCCGGACAGCCCCGCGCCAAGGAGGTAACATAAATGGTCTGCCAATGCACAAACCCGATTTTCAGCAAGAGCCGTGCAGAGGCCACGTTGTCGGCCCAGACGCTGGCATCGATCTGTGCAAGATCCGGTGTGATAAAGGCATGATCCACGGCCTGCTGCGTCCAATAGGTGCCAAGCCCGTGCCCTTGGACGGCGGGGTGCAACATATAGCCCAGTTCACCCTGCGTCACAGCGACCGTGCCGATCAGACGGTCTGCCTGTTCCAGCCCCCAGACAAACCCGCGCCCGCCATAGGGCTTGCAGCGGCTGGCCGTAAAATCACGGTCGGGCGGCCAAGGCCAACTGCCCAACTGCCCCACGACAGACCAATGCGACGCAATGGCGTGCAGATCATCCAGATCAGACGGGCCCAGATTACGGGCGATCACATCACTTGGCATCCTGTAGCGTTCGTTTACCGCAAAGCCACGTCACGGCGGCCCGCTTGAGGATGGTATCCCAGCCTGATGACACAGCCGAAGCGGCTGAGTCGCCTGTCGCAACCCCGGCCCATACTTGCAACGACCTTTCGGGCAAGGCGCTTGGCGCTAAAGCCCGGTTTTCAGCATATAGGTCCATGTCGGCACCACAGCGTTGCGGGCGACGGAAAACGCTTCGGCGTCGCCCAGATAATCGAAACCGCAGTTTGTCAGCACACGCGCCGATCCGGGGCTGTCCTGAAACGCCTCTGCGAAATACTGACGCGCCTGATGCGGATTGTGGGACAGCAGGGTGCGGACGGCCTCTGTCGCAAAACCCACGTTCCAGAACGCGGGTGCCACCCAGTAAAAGACTTCTGACTGGGCGCGGTCCATGCGTGCCAGCGAAATCAGGCCCAGCACCTCTGCGTGTCCGGCGGCGGACCCGTCCATGACCCAGACGTCCTCTGTCCGGTCCGGTTGGGATGCACGGGCAATCATCGCAGGGATCGTGCCGGGGGGCAGCGGATGCGGAATGGTCCGGGTCGCCCGTGCCAGTTTGGGATCGGCGGCATACATGGTGATCAACCCGGCGTCCGACGCCCGCAGGGGGCGCAGGCTGAACCGGTCGGCCGAGATGGGCGACAGGGATGTTGCAGGAACAGGGTCCTGAAGCGACCTTGCACGGGGCGCAGTATTCATGGGTTTCGCTCCTCCTCAAAACCGATGATCGCCCCGCCTGTGCAGCAGGGCGCAAAATGAAAAAAGGGGGGACCGGCCTGCGCCGGTCCCCCCTTTGATGTCAGGCGTCGCGGCTTACTCTGCGGCCTCTGCCACCGGCAGCACGGAAATAAAGGTGCGACCCTTCAAGCCCTTGTGAAACTGCACGTTGCCTTCGACGGTTGCAAAGATCGTGTGATCCTTGCCCATGCCGACGCCGTTGCCCGGCCACATCTTTGTGCCGCGCTGGCGCATGATGATGTTGCCCGGAATGACGACTTCGCCGCCAAATTTCTTGACGCCAAGACGGCGTCCGGCGCTGTCGCGCCCGTTACGGGATGAACCGCCTGCTTTTTTGTGTGCCATGTGTCGGTCTCCTTATTTGCTCAGGTCTTTGGCTTGTGCGATCCAGCCTTCACGCTCGATCCGGCCTTTGAAGTTCAGCTTT
>JBBREW010000218.1:0-5380 GCA_038225335.1 Rhodobacterales bacterium | reverse complement strand
GTCTGCATGACGCTGGACGGCAAGCCCGTGCGGTTGCCTGCCGCCCTGCGCCACCTGCTGTAAGGGCGCGCGCGCCGGGCAGGTTCATGCGTACTGGCGAAATCGTGTGTGTAAATACGTTGGAATTCCGCGCAAGGATCGCCTAGAGTGCCGCGCAATCAGACCGCGCACACGCGGCCCAGTCCAGAGCAGGCACCATGGAAACAGTCACCGACATCACGATGTGGTCGATGTTCGCCCACGCGACCATTCTTGTAAAACTTGTCATGCTGGGTCTGATCGGGGCCAGCATCTGGTGCTGGGCGATCATCGTGGACAAGACCCTGCAATACCGACGGGCGCGGGCGTCTGCGGATCAGTTCGATCTGGCCTTCTGGAGCGGTGAGCCGCTGGATCAGCTGTTCGACCAGATCGGCGGTGCGCCGCAGGGGACAGGCGAGGTGGTGTTCAGCGCGGGCATGATGGAATGGCGGCGCAGCCACCGGCAGGACGGCGATCTGATCGCGGGGGCGCAGGCGCGGATCGACCGCAGTATGGATGTGGCGATCGCCAAGGAAGCGGCCAAGCTGCAAAAGGGGCTGGCGGTGCTGGCCACGACCGGGTCCGTGGCCCCCTATGTCGGGCTGTTCGGGACGGTGTTCGGCATCATGAACGCCTTCATCGAAATTGCGCAGGCGCAGAATACCAACCTTGCGGTTGTGGCGCCGGGGATCGCAGAGGCCTTGCTGGCCACCGGTCTGGGGTTGATGGCGGCTATTCCGGCGGTCATCTTTTACAACAAGCTGAGCGCGGATGCGGACCGGATCGTGGCAGGCTATGAAGCCTTTGCCGACGAGTTCGGCACCATCCTGTCGCGCCAGCTGGACTCCTGAGCGATGGCGGGCGGGCAGGTCAGCGGGCGGCGGGGACGCGGGCGCAGGCGCGCGTTGCCGATGGCTGAAATCAACATCACGCCTTTTGTCGATGTCATGCTGGTGCTGCTGATCATCTTTATGGTCGCGGCGCCGCTGATGACCGTAGGGGTGCCGGTGGAGTTGCCAAAGACGACGGCCAATGCGCTGCCGAGCGACGATGAAGAGCCGCTGACCGTCACGATCAAATCGGACGGCACGCTGGCGATCCAGACCACGGATACCCCCGATGCGGACCTGATCGTGCGGTTGCAGGCGATTTCCGCCGAACGCACCAGCGACCGGATTTTCCTGCGCGCGGACGGTGCCAACGACTGGAACCGGGTGGCGCAGATCATGGGGGCGCTGAACGCCGCCGGATACAGCAACATCGGGTTGGTGACGGATATCGGCGGCACCGGGATATCAGGGGCGGCTGAGTAGGGACGTGGAGCGCACACCGGGCACATATGTTTCTGCCGGTGGCCATCTGCTGCTGGTGGTCTGGCTGATCGCGGGGTGGGGGATGTCCAGTGAACCCCTGCCGTTCGAGGTGAGCGAAGTGTCCGTTGTCAGTTCCGAAGAATATGCGGCCATCGTGGAGGCCACGACGCCGAACCCTGCGGATACCCCGCCCGACGCGCCGGATACGCCCGTGGCCGAGGCCGCACCCGAGACGCCGGTGCAGGACGAAGCGGCCGCACCGCCGCCCCCGCCGGACCCGGTGACCCCACCGCAGCCGGACCTGCCGCCGCCGCCCGCGCCGGAACAGACGGACGCGCCGCCGGTTCTGGACACCGCGCCCGCGACCCCCGGCCCGGTGGCAGAGGAAGTCATCGCCGCCCCCAATCTGACGCCAAGCCCGCGCCCGGTGCCGCGGCCCACGCAGCGGATCACCGCAGAACCGGTGGCCCCGCCGCCGCCGGATGCGGCCCCCGCCGATGTGGCGCAGGATCAGGCGAGCGAAGATGCGGTCCCTGAATCCATCATTGTCGAAGAGGCGCAGCAACAGCAGGCGCCGGAGGAATCGACGACAGAGATCGTCAACGCCGATGCGACACCGGCCGGATTGCTGACCGAGACGCCGCGCCCCGTCAGCCGGCCCGCCGCCCCGACGCCGCCCCCCGCGCCAGAGGTGGAAACGGAAACCGCAGCGACGCCGCCACCGGTGGACGACAGCGCCGTGCAGGCAGCACTGGAAGCAGCGACCGCCGCGGCCACGGCACCGGCCGCCGCAGCCAATGTGCCGCAAGGTCCGCCGATGACCGGGTCAGAGCGCGAAGGGTTCCGCGTGGCTGTGAACCGCTGCTGGACCGTCGATCCGGGCAGTCAGGCCGCACGGGTCACCATGACGGTCGGATTCACGCTGGACCAGTCCGGCAAGGTGAGCGGCGATGTGCGGCAGGTCGCGGCCAGCGGCGGGGACGATGGGTCCACGCGGGTCGCCTATGATGCGGCGCGCCGCGCGATCCTGCGGTGTCAGGGCAGCGAGGGTTACGACCTTCCGGCAGAGAAATACAGCGAGTGGCGCGAGGTTGAAATTACCTTTGACCCATCCGGCATGCGGCTGCGTTAAGAGAACAGGACGGCGAAACTTTGCCGGTGGGGCGTAGAAAACCCGCGCATGACTTGATACTGTGACAAAAGACGTGAAACGGGCGCAAAGCCCTGCGAGTGAGGACGAGAGTGATGAAAACCCGTTTTACGATCGCGGCATTGGCCGCCGTGCTGGCCTTGGGTGCCGCTGCCCCCGTGGTGGCGCAGGGGGGGCCGCTGCGCCTGACCATTACGGACGGCGTGATCGAACCGCTGCCGTTCGCAGTCCCGACCTTTACCGCAGAGACCGGCGGGGCGGAACAGCTGGCCGCCGATATCAGCCGCCTTGTGGCGCAGGATCTGGCGGGCACCGGGTTGTTTCGCGAAATTCCGCAGTCCGCCTTTATCAGCCAGATGGGCGCCATTGGATCGCCTGTCGCCTATCCCGACTGGCGGGCGATCAACGCGCAGGCGCTGATCGGCGGTGCGGTCGCGGTGAACGGCGATCAGCTGACCGTGAAATTCCGGCTTTATGACGTGTTTACCGGGGCGGAACTGGGCGAAGGCCTGCAGTTTGCGGGCACCACCGGCGGCTGGCGGCGCATGGCGCACAAGGTCGCGGATGCAGCCTATAGCCGGATCACCGGCGAAGGGGGCTATTTTGACAGCCGGGTCGTCTATGTCGCCGAACAGGGGCCAAAGGATGCGCGCCAGAAACGTCTGGCGATCATGGATTTCGACGGGGCGAATACGCAGTTTCTGACCGACAGCAGTGCCATCGTGCTGGCACCGCGGTTTTCGCCCAGCGGGGACCGGGTGCTTTATACCTCTTACGATTCGGGGTTCCCGCGGATCAACCTGCTGGACGTGGGATCGGTGACCAACCGCCAGATCCAGACCGCCGAAGGCGAGATGGCGTTCAGCCCGCGGTTTTCGCAGGACGGCAGCCGGGTTGTGTATTCCATCGCCAACGGCGGCAATACCGACCTTTACATCTCTGATCTGAACTCTGGCGGGTCCACGCGGCTGACCAATGCCCCCAGCATCGAAACCGCACCCAGCTTTTCCCCTGATGGCACGCAGATCGTGTTTGAAAGCGACCGGTCCGGTGGCAGCCAGATCTATATCATGCCCACCGGTGGCGGAGAGCCGCGCCGCGTGTCGTTCGGGGATGGCCGCTATGGCACGCCCGTCTGGTCGCCGCGCGGCGATCTGATCGCCTTTACCAAGCAGAACGCCGGGCAGTTCCATATCGGCGTGATGCGCACCGACGGGTCCGAAGAGCGGCTTTTGACGACTTCGTTCCTTGACGAAGGGCCGACTTGGTCCCCAAATGGGCGTGTGTTGATGTTCACGCGTGAAAGTCAGGGTGCAGGCGGCACGTCGGCGTTGTATTCGGTGGACATTTCCGGCCGGAACCTGCAGCCGGTGCCAGTGCAGGGCGGGGCATCCGATCCGTCGTGGGGTCCGCTGCAACCATAAGTTTCAAGGCGGGTTGACCGCGCAACGATGACCGTACAGCACTCTACAGGGGCGAATTGATGATGAACATGACGACAAAGGCGATGCTGATCCTGCTGGCACTGTCCACCGCGGCCTGCACGCGGCCGGACCGGTTCGGCGGCGCGAATGGTGGGGTTGATCCCAATGCGAGTGCTGCACCGCTGGGCAATGCGGTGCCGTCGGGCGGCACGGCCGATCCGCGCAGCGCGGCCTATTTCCAGCAGACCGTGGGCGACCGGGTGCTGTTTGTCGTGGATTCCAGCACGCTGACACCCCAAGGTCAGGCGACGCTGAACGCCCAAAGCCAGTGGCTGTCCACCAACAGCGATTATCTGGCAATCATCGAAGGCCACGCCGACGAACAGGGCACGCGGGAATACAACCTTGCGCTTGGCGCGCGGCGGGCAAATGCGGTGCGGGAATATCTGGTATCGCGCGGAATCGCCGCGACACGTCTGCGGACCGTAAGCTATGGCAAGGAACGCCCGATCGAGGTCTGTTCCAACGAGGCCTGCTATGCCAACAACCGCCGGGCCGTGACCGTCATTTCCGTCGGATCGCTGAGCTGATGCGGCGCGTCGCACTGTCACTTGCTGCGGTCGGCGCACTGATGTGCGGTGCGACGACGGCCGTGGCGCAGGACGCCACGCTGGGGGATATCCGGCAGCAGCTGGGTGCGCTGTTCAGCGACATCCAGGGGCTGCGCGGCGAATTGTCCACCAGTGGTGCCCTGTCGGCCGGAATATCCGGCAATACGCCGCTGGACCGGCTGAATGCCATCGAAAGCGAGTTGACCCGGCTGACCGGGCTGACCGAACAGCTGGAATTCCGTATCAACCGCGTGACCACCGACGGCACCAACCGGATCGGCGATCTGGAATTCCGTCTGTGTGAGGTCGAGCCGGGCTGCGATATCGGCACCCTTGGCGAAACGCCGTCGCTGGGTGGGGTCGACAACGCCGCCAGCGTGCCCGCCCCGGCCCCCGCGCCCACATCTGCACCGCAACTCGCCGTTGGCGAAAGTCAGGACTATCAGCGGGCGCAGGAGGCGCTCGCAACCGGTGACTTTCGCGGCGCCGCGGATCTCCTTGCGACCTTTGGCACGACCTATCCGGGATCAACGCTGAGCGAGCAGGCAGCCCTGATGCGCGGGCAGGCGCTGGACAATCTGAACGAGACGCCGGATGCGGCGCGCGCCTATCTGGAGGCGTTTTCCGGCGCCCCCGAAGGACCCGTCGCCGCAGAGGCGCTGTTCCGGTTGGGTGTGGCATTGGGCGGTGTGGGGCAGGTGCAGGATGCCTGTGTCACACTGAACGAAGTCGCCGTGCGGTTCCCGACGTCGTCCTTTGTGGCAGAGGCAGCAAATGCCCGTGTCGGGCTGGGATGCACCTGAAGCAGGACCTGCCCCAGCAGTTTGCGGACCGCATGGGGCAGATGATCGGCCCCGATTT
>JBBREW010000217.1:0-5403 GCA_038225335.1 Rhodobacterales bacterium | reverse complement strand
GAATGGCGACCTCTGCCGGGACTGCGGCGGACCTGTCGTGAGCGGTCAGAAACGGTTGTTCGCACCCGTCGTCGTCCAGCAACTGTTCCAGCACGTCGATATGGGGTCCAAGATCACAGGCGCGCAGCCTGTCCTGGGGTGCAACCTGCAGCGGCCACGGGCCAAGCGTGCCGTTTTCTGCCGCCACAATCAGATGCAGGGCATGGGGCAGGGCATCGTCGATCAGGTAATCCCGCCGGGTGGCGCGCAACCGCAGCGCAGCCGCCATCCCGTCCTGTGCCCGCCCTTCCAACCTGCAAGAAGCCGCAACACGCACATCGCCCGCGTGCAGGACGGCGAACCGCGCAGCCTTCAGGCAGCGCACCAGTTCACGGTCCTCTCCGGTCACCAGATCGGCAAAGCCGCCACTGGCGCGGTAGGCATCAACCCGCAGGGCAAGGCTTGCCCCGGCCGCATTGCCATGGTCGCCTTCCAGACCATGGGGGCCTGCGTTGAAACGGCGGTAATAGGCCAGAACAAGGGCTTCGTAGCGGCCTTCCATCTGGGCCAGATCGATATCCATATCCTTCATGACGTGCCATTCGGACGCGATGGGTTCGACCCTGCCGCACACCGCATCATAGGATTCAAGGTGATGACGGTTGCGCGCGATCCAGTCCGGCGCAGGGGTGCAATCGCTGTCGGTGCACAGCAGCACTTGCAAGTCCGGCCACAGCGCCAAGGCATGATCACACCCCATCCGCCGCGCGGTGCCGACGCCCGCCCGGCTGGGCAAGGTGACGGACAGAACCTCCAGCGTCAGACCGACCGCCGCTGCGCAGTCTTGCGCGGCCGCCTCTGTGCCGTCGGTGCAGTTGTTGGCGACCAGCACAACAGCGACTTCATCGCCCGCCTGCACGGCCAGGGCCCGCAGGCAATCGCCAATCCGGGCCACCTCGTTGCGGGCCGGCAGGACGACCACGGTGCGGACGGCTGACTGATCTTTCATGACAGGCGTCCGTTGATCGTGCCGCGATCAATCCGGTACCCGTCGGCATCAACAACCGTGGTGAAATGCAGATGACCGTGCAGCGCGGTCTGCAAGACTGTCAGCGCCTCGATCCCCTGCAACCCCTGTGCGGTATCGCCGAGATAGCTGACGCACAGCACCTCGGCGCCCGTTGCACGATCGATTAGATCACTGGCCAGATGGCGGATGACATCCGGGGTGAGGAAATAAAGCACCTCTGACAGGATCACCAGATCGGGGCGATCAACGGGCAGAGGACACGGATAGATGCCCTGCACAAACGTTGCTGCGGGCACGCGGATGCGCGCTGCGGCCACGGCCTTTTCCACCGCATCCATCCCCGTATAGCTGTCGCACACCGGTGCCAGATGCTGCGCCAGCGATCCGTTGCCACAACCGATTTCCAGCGCCGCCGCATAGCGATCACGCCCAAGGGCACCCCGTGTGGCCCGGAATTTGGCCTGCTCATAGGGGCTTGTCGCAAAATGCCACGGATCATCCGTGTGGGCATAAAGGTCGTGCAGATGATCAATAACGGATACCATCAGACAGCTTTCCAGAAAATTTCGGGTTGCGACGCAAAGGCGCCGACAAAACCTTTGGGCATGCAGAACCCGTCAGGATCGTCTTCGACAACCAGCCCGCGCTGGCTGCGATGCGCCTTGATGGCCAGCGACTTGCACGCCTGCCAGCGACCGGGATCAAGGGCCACGGGGTTCAGGTGAGCGACGTCATCCAGCAGATCCGGATTGTCCCACCTGCTCCAGACGGGATAGCTGAACACGGTCAGGTCGGGCAAAAGGTGGCTGACCTGACGGGCGATCCGCGCCGTCGTGCGGTGATCTTCGTGGTGGTCTTCGGCCGCAGGGGCGAACATGTGCCGCGCACCCTGTGCCGTGCAGATCTGCGCGATGGACGCAGCGACGGCTTGCATATCCGCGCGTCCCAGCCAGCCGTCGGGGTATCCCAGCCACGTCATGTCGGTGGGCTGACCGCCTAACCGCACGATGGCATGCGACAGTTCATGCCAGCGCAGCGCAGATAACCGGTCTGGCGGCCAGTCCGACGACGCGGGATGCGATCTGCCGCCGTCCGTCATGCATACGACGTGCGCGCCATGATTTTCAAAGGCATGGGCCAGCAGGGCCCCGCAACCAAGGCTTTCGTCATCCGGGTGCGGGGCCAGCACCACGATGGGGGCATCGCCGGTCAGGCTCCGGGCGGGCACCCGCCGCAGTTGCGCGTTCACACCACTGCCCATATCCCCCCCTCCGTCTGGAACAGGGCGTCACCGACACGCGACTGCAAGGCATCCCGCGCGGCCTGCCGCAGATAGACCGCAAGATCGCGGGCTTTGCGGCCTGTGACGGACCCATCGGCAAAATGGGGCAGGCCGATCGACTGTTCCGTGGCGCGGATCGCATCCAGCGCGCATTCCTCTGTCGCAAGGCGGGCTGCCGCCGACACAAGAGGCGCGCGCACAGCGGCGTCCGGTGCCGCGGGGTGCGCCTGCAACGCCGCGCGGTCCACAAGGGCTGCTGCCGCCAGCCCCGCAATGGCAACCGATGACAGGCGTGCCATCTGCGCGGGGGCCGCAAGACGGTCCCGCGACCGCAGATCATGCGCCGCCGCCTCGAGCAGACCGAACGCCGCGCCTGCCTGCAAGGCGGCGATCCGCCAGACCCCGCCCACGAAATGCGGTTCTGTCACATAGACGCCCGGCTCACCGATCCAGACAACGTCCTTGGTCGGAATACCGTCACAGGCGAAACCGCCGGACCGGGTCGATATCATGCCGGACATTTGCCAGCGAGCGGGATCGGCGCGCGCCGCATCGCGCACGTCGATCAGACCAAGGCGCACCTGCGGTCCGGACGACACCGTGATGATCGCGTGACTGACAGCGCCCAGACCAGACGCGAATACCTTTTGCCCGACCAGCGTCGCGCCATCGTCGGAGGGGCAGACCGGCACCGCCCCGTCAGCACCCCATACACCCAAGACTGCACCATCCCTGACCAGACCGCGCAGACTGGACACCGCCCGCGCGTCGCCGTGGACATGGACCAGATACAGGGCGTTGATATGCCCTTCCCACAAGCGGCCGACGGGCAGATTGGCCGCACCGACCCGTTGCAGGCGACGTGACGTCCGCAGCGGATCGTCGATGCCGCAGTCGTCCATCCAGCCTGCGTCGCGCAGCACCTGCAGTGACTGGACGATATCCGCAGCACCGGTTTCTTCGTCCACGGCGGCCTGCGCCAGCAGATGCGCCACCCTGTCCTGTGCTGCAGCCTCTGTCCCGTGGGTGTCTGATGGTGCCCCATCGGCAGGTCTGAAATCCGGACGCAACAACATTCAGGCCACCCTTTCGATCGCGGCATCCGACGCCTGCGCGTCAGACAACAGATCATCCCACTGCCGCACGACGGCGCGCAGCCGGAAGTCCGGATTGACGGTGACGGCCGGGCGCGCCGCGCGCCACGTCCCGATGCGCGCGATGATCTGGTCGGTGTCAGTCCCGTCAATCAACTGGCGCGGATCGTCCAGAACCTCTGCATTTGCACCGATGTCGTGATGGGCCAGCACCGGCAGCCCCACCGCGTTCGCTTCGGCCATCACCAGACCGAAGGTTTCCGCGAATGTGGTCTGCGGATAGAACAGGCACAGCGCGCGCCGCATCTGCGCGATCAATGCGGCGTGGGGCAGGGCGCCCAGAAACGTGACACCCTCCGGCACTGGTCCGGTGTCCCACACCAGATAACCGGGGTCCGCCACGGCAAGGTGAAGGTCGGGGAAGGCATCCCGCAGGGCGGTGAACTGACGGAAAACCTGCGCCAACCCCTTGTGCGGAGAGCTGGCAAACAACAACCGGTCGGGGTCAACGGAGGTCGCATCGGGTGTCAGATCGTCTGCAATCGGGTTGTGGATGTGCCGGACCGTCAGGGTCGGCGCGTCCGGGACAAAGGCCCGGAACACCTTTGCATGGCTGGCGGATACGCACACCACGTCCACGCCCGCCTGCACCAGTGCCTTGCCCATGGCGCGGTTGTGCCGTCCGGGAAAGATATGCAGCCACAACAGGATGCGGGCGTCGGGATGAACCTTGCGCAGTTTGCACGCCACCTTCCACGCATTGATCACAACATAGGTGGGGGGTGCCGCCGCAGGGGTGAAGGCGGCGTCCAGCGGCAGCAATCTGCCTGCCGCCGTGCGGTCCGGTGTCGTGCGACCCTTTTGGTAATGAACGATGTCCGCACGCTCTGCCAGCGCCATGCAGACGCGCAGGATCGTGGCCTCTGTCCCGCCCAGCCCGCCGGATACCAGCGCGTCCGGCCCGTATCCTGCACCACAGCAAGGATCGACGATGGCAAGCGGGCCGAAAAATCTGGCGTTGAGGTGGTTCATCATTCCGCGGCTAGTTGATTGCGGGTTGGCGAAGGCGCGGGTGGCAGACACCGGTGCAACGCGGCGCGCGTCGCGTCCGTCATCGGCATGTCCCGCCGCCGCAGGTGGTCGGGGTTGCTGACAAACGCCAGCGCAAGGTCAGGCATGTCAATGGGCACCGGGTCAACGCGGCCCGTGGTGCGCCATTGCCGGACCTTGTCCCACACCATGTTTCGGTCGGATTTGCGGCGATCACTGTCGTAATCGGTGTCCTTGGACTGCGTCAGGCTGTCGGGTGTCTCGATCTTGGTCAGCAGTATTTCCTGCACGATCCAGATGATTTCCCCGTTGAACATCAAACGGTTGCGAAATTCCCGGTCTTCTTCGATGCAAGGGGCGAAACCGCCGTTGCGGGCCAGCAGCGACTGGCGGAACAGGCCAGAGTTGATATGTGTCCATTCGCCGGGCACCTGACCGCCCATCTGCATGTTCGGGAACACATCATCGAACAGGGACAGATCCCGCCGGATCGCAACCCGGCGACCGTCCGGCAGGATCAGCTCGTGCTGGACCAGTGCTGCCCCCACTTCCAGCACCGTGTTGGGTTCATGGCCCACCATGCGCCAGTTCAGACATTCGTGCGCACCGATGCTGGGCTGGCTGAGAATGCGGACCTGTTGCAGCACCTTGTCGCGGTGGGGAATATCATCGGAATCGTGGAAGGTGACAGCATCACTGCCCGTCAGCAGAAGGGCTGCATTCTTGGCCATGGCCGTGCCGACATTCCGGGCCAGACGGACATAGGTGAATTTCGGATTGTCGAAATGGCGTTGCAGCACCGCCTGCGTCTGATCGGTGCTGCCGTCGTCCAGAACCATGATGCGGCTGTTCCACCATGATTGATCCAGCGCCGCCTGCACGGCAATGTCGATCAGGTGGGCGCGGTTATGTGTCGGGATGATGATGTCGACAGACAGGTCGGTCATGACAGGCCTCTTTCATGCTCT
>JBBREW010000216.1:0-5418 GCA_038225335.1 Rhodobacterales bacterium | reverse complement strand
GGCCGTGGTGTTTTTGTCGGTAAGCGGTCTGATCCTCGGGGCCTGTGTGCCGTCGGCGATTCCGCGTGTGATCGTCATGATGCCGATCACCCACGCGCTGGCACAGCGCATGGCGACCCACGCGCTGGCACAGCGCATGGCGATGCAACCCGGGTCGCGCGGCCATACCGGTCTGTTGATGACGGCGGCGATGATGACGCTTGCGCCGACCTATGCCTTTCTGACCGCCAACCTGCCGACAATCGTAGAGGTCGGCATCATCGAGATCCTGTATGGTGTGCAGACGACCTATGGCGCCTATTTCATCCAGAACGCACCGATCAACGTCCTGCGTTTTGCTGTGCTGCTGGTCTTGTTGCTGGCCTATGGGCGCGGGCTGATGCCGGTGGATCGGGGCAGCACAGAGGCCGGTGCGGCCCTGCCATGGACGCCGGGGCAACGGCGGTTACTGGTGGTTCTGGCGGTCGCGGTCGTGATGTGGTCCACGGATACGCTGCACGGCATTGCCCCGGCATGGGTCACGCTGGGCACGGCGCTGGTGCTGCTGGTGCCGCGCGTCGGCGTGTTCGGCCCGCAGGCGATGAAAACCGATATCGACCTGTCCATCGCCTTTCTGATCGCTGCGGTGTTCTGCATCAGCGCGGTCATCACCGATGTGGGTCTGGGTCAGCGGATTGCGCAGGTTGTCGTGCCGGCGCTGCGGCTGTCAGGTGAGTCCGGGTTGTGGAACCTCACCGCCATCACCCTGTTTTCATCGGCCCTGTCGCATCTGACCATCGCGCCTGCGACGCCCATCGTGCTGGCCCCGCTGGCCGCGGCGATGGCGGACGCCACCGGCTGGTCGATCCCGGCCGTGACGATGGCCCACAACATCGGCATTTCAACGACCGTGCTGCCCTATCAGTCGCCGCCCCTGTTGATCGGCATCGCCATCGCGGCCATTCCCATCGGGCCGCTGACCCGCCTGTGTCTGGTCTCTGCCGCCATCAGCAGCCTGATCGGCATCCCGCTGACCTGGGCGTGGTGGGTCGCAATCGGGTTCATCTGACCCCGAAACCCGTCATTGAACACGCATCCGACCTTATGTTGCGGCGCTGTGCCGCCACTGTGACAGGAACTGCAAAATGTTTGCGCTAACACAATAAGATATTGCTTTCATTACACAAGTTGGCGCGTTACGCGTGGGCAACACCGTCGGATAAAGGACTCATCTCATGGAATATGGTCGCGTCAATCCCGCCTTCACGCTTCAGGCGCAAGGATTTCCGGATCTTGGCAATATCCATTACAATGCCATGGAACCCGATCTGATGGCCCACGCCATCCGCCGCGCCGAAGGCGAGCTGGGTCAGGGTGGGACATTGCTGGTCAAGACCGGCAAATTCACCGGACGTTCGCCCAAGGACAAGCATGTCGTCGTATCCGCCACCACCGAAGACACGATCTGGTGGGACAACAACGCGCGCATGACGGCGGATGCCTTTGACGTGCTGCACGCCGACATGCTGGCCCATATGAAGGGCAAGGATTACTTTGTGCAGGATCTGTTTGCCGGGGCTGATCCCAGCCACCGCATCGGTGTCCGCATCGTGTCGGAACTGGCGTGGCATAACCTGTTCATCCGCCACATGCTGATCCGCCCGGAAGCCGCACAGCTGGATGATTTCACCGCCGATTTCACGCTGGTCAACTGCCCCAGCTTTTTTGCCGATCCGGCGCGCCACGGTTGCCGGTCCGAAACCGTCATCGCCTTCAACTTTGACAAAAAGCTGATCCTTGTGGCGGGCACCGAATACGCCGGTGAAAACAAGAAGGCCGTGTTCACGCTGCTGAATTACCTGATGCCCGAAAAGGGCGCCATGCCGATGCATTGTTCCGCCAATCACGCGGCAGGCAATCTGGTCGACACGGCTGTGTTTTTCGGCCTGTCCGGCACCGGCAAGACCACGCTGTCCGCCGATCCGTCCCGCGTGCTGATCGGTGACGACGAACATGGCTGGACCGACCGCGGCATCTTCAACTTTGAAGGCGGCTGTTACGCCAAGACGATCAATCTGTCAGCCAAGGCAGAACCCGATATCTTTGCGACGACACAGATGTTTTCCACGGTCATCGAAAACATGGTCTATGACCCCCGCACAAAGGCACTGGATTTCGCCGACGACAGCCTGACCGCCAATACGCGGGCGGCCTATCCGCTGAACTTCATCAAGAATGCGTCGGATGACGGCTTGGGCGGTCACCCCAAAAACATCATCATGCTGACCTGCGATGCCTTTGGCGTGTTGCCGCCCATCGCGCGGCTGACACCGGCACAGGCCATGTATCATTTCATGTCCGGTTTCACGTCCAAGGTGGCTGGCACCGAACGCGGCGTGACCGATCCGGAACCGACGTTTTCCACCTGTTTCGGCGCACCCTTCCTGCCCCGCCGGCCAGAGGTGTATGGCAAACTGCTGCAATCGAAAATCGCGGCGCATGGGGCGACCTGCTGGCTGGTGAATACCGGCTGGACCGGTGGCGCCTATGGCACCGGGGAACGGATGCCGATTGCGGCCACCCGCGCCCTGCTGGCGGCAGCACTGGATGGCACCCTGACCGAAGGCAGCTTCCGCAAGGACCCGCATTTCGGGTTCGAGGTGCCGACACATGTGCCCGGCGTCGACACGGCCTTATTGAACCCCAAGGGGACATGGGCCGATCCCGCCGCCTATGACAAAGCCGCGCAGAAACTGGTGCAGATGTTTTCCGACAATTTCGGCAAATACCTGCCCCACGTCGACGAAGACGTGCGCGCCATCGCCATCGGCTGATCAACCCGGCCACCCCCGCCGCCGTCCGCGGCGGGGTGCCCTAGGCCAGCAGCGCCACCAGCGCGTGACGGGTCAGCGGCAACCGGTCCGGCGTCACGCCAAGCGCATCCCGCACCGCATTGACGACAGCCGCCCCCGCAGGTCCGGCAGAAATCTCGCCCGCGCCAAGCGGCGGCGCATCGGGATGCCGGATCAGCTGCGTGTGCAGTTGCGGCACCTCTGAAAACGGCAGGATGGGATATTCGGCCCAGCCGGTTGTCAGGTTCTGCGCCCCGGCAAAACGGACCTCTTCTTTCAAGGCCCAGCTGATCGCCTGCACGATCCCGCCGTCGATCTGGTTGATCGTGCCGTCGGGATTGATCGCCTCTCCGACGTCGGCGACGGACCAGACATCGGTGACCCGCACCGCGTCGTCCACCACGACCCGCGCGAGGCATGCCATGTAACCCGCGCTGTTTTTATAGCGGGCATAGCCGATCCCGAACCCGACACCGTCGCCGTCATCGCGCGGGATCGGCCAGTCGCGCAGGGTTTCGATCACCTGCCGTGCGCGGGGGTCATCCAGATGCCATAAACGGTATGCGATACTGTCCATATCCGCCGATGCGGCGCAGGATTCCATCAGCGATTCCAGCGCGATGACATTGGTGAACGCCCCCAGCCCCCGCATCGCGCTGGGGCGGTAGGGCACCTGCGCCGGGCGCGCCCGGACCACCCGCACCGCCGGAATGACGTAGCCCGGCACGGCGTTGCGATCGGCCCCGCCCTGCGGTTGCGGCGCGTCGTTGCCGGGACCCATTGGCAAAGGGTCCGACAGGAACTGCTGTCCGCGCAGGTTGGGCTCCCCCTCGCCCGCGGGACGGGTGGAATGCGGCGGGCTGATCACATGCGCCTGATAGGCCAGCATCCGCCCATCCGGCCCCAGCCGCGCGGTCAGCTGCGTCACCATGGCCGGATTCAGGGGGCCGTGCAGAAACTCGTCCTGCCGCTGCCACAAGGCCCGGACAGGCCGCCCCACAGCCCGCGCCATGACCGCCGCATCCAGCGCCACATCATCGGAACTGTTGTGCCCGTAACACCCGGCACCGGGGGCGAAAATTACGGTGATCCGGTCGACGGGATGCCGCAGCACCTGCGCCAGCGACGCCCGTAAGGCAAACACGTTCTGGCTGTGCGCCCAGACCGTCAGGTCATCGCCGTCCCACCGGGCGACGGCGCAGGACGGCCCGATCGACCCATGCGTCAGGGGCGGTTTTGTCACGCTGACACTGATCTGCGTGACCCCCGCGGTGCTGTCACCGATGTCGTGCAACGGCTCTGACATGGCAATCGGGCCGGACAGGGCGTCAACCGGATGCACACCACTGGAAGGGCTGCCTTGCCAGCGGACCGCATCGGACAGCCGCCGCGAAAGGTCAAGCGCGGTGTATTCCTCAGCCGCTACCACCGCGATAAATTGCCCGTCCCGCACAATCTGTGCATCCGGCGGCAAGGTCAGATCACCCAGATCTGTTGCCACGGCATCAAGGCTGGGCGGTTGCACGACGCGGCCGTGCCACATGCCGTCCAGCACCATGTCATGCAGGAAATGCCCGGGCCCCAGCCGTGCCAGCAGATCGACCCGTGGCGCGGATGTGCCTGTAATTCGGCGGTCTGCGGCGGCTTTTGGTTTGCCATGATCCAAGGCCGCAACGCTCAGATCGACATGCGGCGCCATGACCCCATAGCTCAGCCCGGTGTCGTGCCCCGATTTCAGGATGGCACCGTCCCGCACGGTCAGATCGGCGGCGGTCGTCTGCAACAGCCCGGCCGCATGGTCCAGCATCACGGCCCGCGCCGCTGCCGCGGCAATGCGCACCGATTGCCCGCCAAGTGTCACCGACAGGCTGCCGACCGTCGGCCCTTCGGCGGGGGACAGGGCGGTGTGACCCTGAATCAGACGGATCGCGGTCATCGCCACGTCAAGCTCGTCCGCGGCAATCTGGGTCAGGGCTGTCGCGATGCCCTGCCCCAGTTCCACCCGCCCCGATGCCAGCGTCACCGTCCCGTCAGGCGCGAATGTCAGCCATTGATCGACGCGGGGGAAATCCCTGATCGGTTGCGGGGCGGTCATCTTGCCACCTCTGCAATCGCGGCCATGATCCGGTTATGCGCGCCGCAGCGGCACAGGTTTGCATCCAGTGCCGCGCGGATTGCGGCGGTATCCTGTCCTGTGTCCAGCATTGCGGTGGCCCGCATCACGATCCCCGGCAGGCAATAGCCGCATTGCCCCGCCTGATGCCGGATCAGCGCCGCGACCAGCGGATGATCTGCGGCCAGCACGGCCTCGATCGTGCCGACATCGCGGCCCGCCACGGCGGACAATGGCAGGTTGCACGACGTGACAGGCAACCCGTCCAGCGTCACCATGCAGGCCCCGCAATCCCCCGTCCCGCAGCCCAGCCGCGTGCCAAGGTGACCCAACTGACCACGCAAGGCATGGATCAGCGGCATCGCGGGCGGTCCGCTGACCTGCACCGCCGCACCGTTCAGGGTGAAAGCGACCGTTTGCGTCATCCGAATATCCCCAACCACGACCACCAGACATAGGTGACGGGGATCCCCA
>JBBREW010000215.1:0-5425 GCA_038225335.1 Rhodobacterales bacterium | reverse complement strand
CCCAGCAGAGCCGCCAACGATTGCAGGAACGTCGTATCAGCCTAGGTGAACCGACCTTCTGTCGGACTATCCACCTCAAGAACGCCATAACGTCCTTCGTCACCTTGGATGAGGACATTGATTGCCCGCCTGATCCCGTGCTCGGCAAGCAGCGCGGGTGTGCGGAACCGTGTTTCGCCCCCCAAGTGGTTCGAGATCACCGGCTCACCCGTCTGGTACGCATAGCCTGCCGGACTGGCTGTATCTGCGCCGGCACGGGCATGGCCCACAACACCAGGCTTCCACCCAATCCCGGCCCGCACGATAAAATCCCCCTCGTCAGGAAGAAATTCCAGAACCTTGCAGAATTCGCTATTCAGGCCACGGGCACAAACCTCGGTGGCCTCTTGCATCAGATCCGATATGCTGCGGGTCCTGATTGCGTATTGGCCGAATTCTGCTGTCAGGCGTTGCTGCTGGAGGCGATAGGAGAGTTCTTCGGCGATCCCCTCTAACTGTGCCCGAGCAGTCGGTGAGGTCACTACATGATCATCATCCACGTCATGCTCCTTTTTTTACAAAACCAACAATCGCAGTAGTGATGGTTATTCATATGGGTTCAGGCAAGGGCTTTTCGCCATGGGCGGCATCGGCAGGTCAATGACTGGTCTGCAACGAGGCCCGTTTTTTTGCAGGAACGCACCACCCCCCTCCCGCAGACCTGCAGTCGCACAACCTACAGCGAGCCTCGGCGGTTGAGCGCTTCAGTGTATGCTGGCCAGCTCATGGTCTTGTCAGTTGGGGGCATGTGTCGGCTGATACATCCCAGATACCACGCTGGATTTTCAGACTAAATCCCTCGCAGGATTTGTGCAACAGAGCCTGATCGGCATAGAAATCGGTGATCCTGCGATCGGTCGCCGGACCAACGCCCGGATGTTCTTGATCCCCTCACCCTCGGCACGACGCTTGCGGGCATCGATCCGACGCATGTGGTCCTGACAACATGGCTGCGAAAAGATATCGAGGCAGATAACATCCGGGTCAACGCGGTGATGGTCCGCAATATTCTGGACGCGCCGCGCCCCACAGGTTTTGTGCAACAAAACCTGCCAAAACACACAACGGTAGTTATCGGAAAACCGCCGCCGTCTACTTTTCGGCACAGGTCTTCTTCATTGCGCTTAATCCTTGTGCCGCAACGCATCGGTCAGCACCTTGAACAGCGGTATGTTCTGACGTCTGCTTGGGTAGTAAAGAAAGTATCCCTCGAACAGCGGTGACCAGTCGTCCAGCACTTGAAGCAGTGTTCCTGCCTTCAGCTGATCCGCCACGATACTCTCTGGCACATAGGCAATGCCTCGCCCGACCATCGCCGCGTCAATCATCGCATAGGAGTTGTTGAAGGTCAGCTGGCCATCGACGCGCACCCGCAGCGGCTGGCCATCCTTCTCGAATTCCCAAGCGTAAAGACCACCGGATGTGATGTGACGCATGCCGATGCAATTGTGGTGAAGAAGATCCTGCGGCTGGTCCGGTCTCTCGTGACTGGACAAATAGCCGGGTGATGCCACCGCCACCAACCGCCAATCGGGGCCGATCCGCACAGCGATCATGTCCTGCTCGATACTCTCGCCCAGCCGGACCCCGGCATCAAATCCGTCCGCGACGATGTTGCGGAAACCGCTGTCGATGCTGAACTCGATGGCGATATCGGGATGGGCTGCAAGAACCGGTTTCAGCTTTGGCCAGACGACGCTCTGGAACGCATGGTCCGAGAGCGTCAGGCGGATCGACCCCGACGGCGTATCGCGCAGCGCCATGAGGGCGGCAATCTCGTCCTCGATCGCAGCAAAACGCGGCGTGATGGTCTTCAGCAGGCGTTCTCCGGCAGGGGTCAGGGCCACATTCCGCGTCGTGCGCGTCAGAAGCGGAAACCCCAACCGCGATTCCAGATTTTGAACCCGCTGGCTCAGCGTCGATTGCACCACGCCGATACGGGCCGCCGCCTTGGTAAAGCTGCGCAGTTCCGCCACGGCCTGAAACCAGACAAGATCGTTGAAATCCTGTTTGCGCATGATGTCCTCCTGTCGGGCTGCCGCATGATTTATCGGTCTGGTCGATAAGTCCATGCGGAATGGACTGACTAATCGCTTGGCTGGATTTGGTTTAACAACCCATCAATCGAAACGCTGGCGGGTCAGCTGCGGTCCGGATCACGACACCGCAGGTCCAAAACAGCGAAGGGAGCAAATCATGCTGCGCACCACACTGCTGTTTCTGATCCTTACAGGAGCGAGCTTTCCCGCGATGGCCGAAAACCGTATTCGCATCACCAGCGGGGATGGTTCTGTCATCGCGACGCTGAACGACACTCCGGCGGCGCAGGCGCTGTTGGCGATGCTGCCGCTGGCGTTGCCGATGCGCGACCACCTGCGGCAGGAAAAGACCGGAACGCTGACGCAAGCCCTGCCGTCTGCCGTGCGCCAGCGCGACTTTGCGGCGGGCACCCTCGGGCTGTGGAGCACGGGTGATTTCGTCATCTATTACCGCGCGGGGCGCGTGCCACCACCGGGGATCGTGATCCTTGGCGAAGTTCTGGACGACGTGTCGATCTTTGATCACGCCGATCCCGTCACCGTCACGATCGAGGCCGTGGATTGAGCCTTTGTGGCACCCAGTGTCCGGGCTGATCGCGAATTTTGAACACATGCAGAGAGATATCATGAGCAACAACATCACAGGCAAGGTTGTCGTCATTACAGGCGCATCGAGTGGCATGGGCGCGGCGGCGGCGCGTCATCTGGCAGAACAGGGCGCAAAGGTCGTCCTGGGCGCCCGCCGCAAGGACCGGCTGAAATCGCTGGTTTCGGAAATTGTATCCGCAGGCGGCGAGGCTTTGGCGGTGCAGACCGATGTGACAGATCTGGCCGATGTTCAGGCCTTGGTCGACGCAGCCGTCAGCACGTTTGGCCGCATTGACGTTTTGATCAATAACGCGGGCCTGATGCCGCTGTCACCTCTCGAAAGCCTGAAAGTGGACGAATGGAACCGGATGATCGACGTGAACATCAGGGGCGTTCTGCACGGTATCGCCGCGGCGCTGCCACACATGAAGGCGCAGAAATCGGGACAGATCATCACCACGTCATCGGTCGCAGGGCATTTGATCTTTCCGGCGTCCGCTGTCTATTCGGGCACGAAATTTGCGGTCCGCGCGATCTGCGAAGGTCTGCGGCAAGAAGTGAAGCCTTACAACATTCGCACCACGACCCTGAGCCCCGGTGCCGTCAAGACCGAACTGCTGGACCACATTTCGGACGCAGAGGTCAAGGCTGCCAACAGCGACTATGTTGGTCAGGTCGGTATTCCGGCCGACAGTTTCGCGCGGATGGCGGCCTTTGCGATCAGCCAGCCAGAGGATGTGGACGTGAACGAGATCATCTTTCGTCCCACGGCGCAGCAGCTTTGATCTTGTTGCCCCGGGCATCCGGGGTCGCCGCGTGACAGAACCTCTCGATTCTGCGCTGCTACGGGATAGGATAAGGCAAACGGCCCGCAAAGGCCCAACACCGTAAAGGATACCCCATGAAAATCATGCGTGCAGGATCGCGACCGTCTAGCCCCGGCACGGCGGATTATTTCACCGGTCAGGTCCGGATCGACCCGCTGTTTACGGCAGAGGCGCCGGGCCGCAGCGCCGGCGTTTTGGTCACGTTCGAACCCGGCGCGCGCACGGCGTGGCATACCCACCCCGGCGGTCAGACGCTTATCGTCACGGCTGGCATGGGGCGGGTGCAGCGCGAGGCCGGAAAGATCGAAGAAATCCGACCCGGCGATGTGGTCTGGTTTCCCGCCGGAGAAAAGCACTGGCACGGCGCTTCTCCCGACACGGCCATGTCGCATATTGCCGTCCACGAAAGTCTGGACGGCAGTGCGGTGACTTGGCTGGAACAGGTCAGCGAGGCTGATTACCACGGCTGACCACGCCGCGTCGTCCCGGTCCTGCCCCTGTCTGTTCCCGCTGCTGGCGGGGACAGCAATCAACGCGGCCTTTTCCATATGAACCCCGCGACCGCTGCCGCCCCTGCGAGTATTTCCCATGACCAAGACCGTCTTCCCCATGGCCACGTCAAAAATGGTCCCCGCCACCGGGGCCGTTATGTCGATGGCGTTCTGCGTTGCGGCGCTGATCGCGTCGGAATTCATGCCCGTCAGCCTGCTGACACCGATCGCGACCGATCTGGGCGTGACCGAAGGACGGGCGGGACAGGCCATCTCGATCTCTGGCATATTTGCGGTCATCACCAGCCTGAGCGTTGCGCGCGTGACCCGCAGCATCGACCGCAAGCTGGTGCTCTCTGCCTTTTCCGTCCTGCTGATCCTGTCCGGGATCGTCGTCACCCTTGCACCAAACTTTGTCACACTGATGGTCGGGCGGTCCCTGCTGGGGGTTGCCATCGGCGGATTCTGGGGGATGTCGACGGCCATCATCATGCGTCTTTTGCCCGAAGGCGACGTGCCTTGGGGGCTGGCCATGCTGAATGCAGGCGTCGCGGTCGCGTCCACATTCTCTGCCCCGATGGGGGCATTTCTGGGTGATCTGATCGGCTGGCGTGGCGCATTCTTTGTCGTCGTGCCGCTTGGTTTGGTGGCGTTGGTCTGGCAATGGGTCAGCATGCCGTCGCTGCCACCGCGCGGGCGGGCGTCGCGAGGCAATGTCTTTGCGCTGCTGCTGCGGCCGCAGGTTGCCCTTGGCATGACCGCGATCCTGCTGCTGTTCATGGGTCAGTTCGCGCTGTTTACATATCTGCGCCCCTACCTTGAAAGCGTGGCAGGCTATTCGGTCAATGCGCTGTCGCTTGTCTTCCTTGGTCTTGGCCTTGCGGGCGTGGCCGGGGCATGGGTGGTCAGCAAATTGCTGGCCCGGCACCTTTACACCATCAACATTGCCATTCCGCTTTTGATGGCACTGATCGCGTTGCTGCTGATCGCCGTCACGCCGCATCACATTCCGGTTGCCGTTTTGCTTGTGGCATGGGGTTTCATCGCGACTGCAGCCCCGGTGGGCTGGGGCACATGGCTCAGTCGGGTCTTGCGCAACGAGGCCGAAGAAGGCGGCGGTTTGCAGGTCGCGGTCATCCAGCTTGCCATCGCACTGGGCGCGTCCTACGGCGGGCTGCTTTATGATCGCGCGGGATGGTGGGGGACGTTCACCTTGGCTGCGGTCCTGCTGGCAGGGTCCGCCGTGGCGGCCTTTGCGGCCAAGGTAAACTGGGCAAAGAACCTGTGATCCACGCACACCTTCCTGTGCCAAAACATCGACAAGGAGACATGACATGCTGACACGAAAGATCGGCCCTTCTGGTTTCGAGGTGTCCTGCCTTGCCCTTGGGGCGATGGGATATGGCGCCCTGAAGGATCGTGCTGATCTGATCGGGGTTCT
>JBBREW010000214.1:0-5466 GCA_038225335.1 Rhodobacterales bacterium | reverse complement strand
ACCGTTGGCCTATGTCGTGCTGGCGCTGGTCTGGGCGTTGGGGGTCTGGGGCATGGCGCGCAAGCTGTTTTTCTGGCGCGTACCGGGACGGTTTGGTCCCGCCCTGTATCTTGTGATGGGATGGCTGGGCGTCCTGCTGATCCCTGCCATCGCCGATCTGCTGCCCCGGCGGGCGCTTGTGCTGATGGCGTCAGGCGGGCTGCTCTATACCGCAGGCGTCGTCTTTTATGCGTGGGAAACGCTGAAGTTTTCCAACGCGATCTGGCATGGGTTCGTGCTTGTGGCCTCTGTCTGCTTTTTTGCAGGGATCATGGTCGCAGCGGCCGCTGTGGTCTGACAGCGCATCGTCGCGGTGTCTTAGCGGAACCCAAGGGTGGCCGCCGTGCGCTGGACCGTGCGCAGGCGGTCGGCGTTTGCCGGGTGAGTGCCCAGAAACGTATTGCCCGGATCGGGGATGCGGAAAAAGAATTCCGCCCCGCGCAGCGGGTTATACCCCGCCTGTGCCGCAATCACGGTGCCAAGGGCGTCCGCTTCCAGTTCGAATTCCTTGGAATAGGTGCGGGCACCGATGGCAGCCCCGAATTCGGCGGCACGGCGGCCCGCACTGGGATCGCCCGACATGCCGACCACCTGCCCCATCACCGCAGCCCCGATGGCCGCGTTGCGGCGCTGGCGATCCAGATGACCTTCGATGTGGTGGGCGGCCTCGTGCGCCAGAATAAAGGCCAGCTCGTCCGGATTGCGCGCCTCTGCCAGCAGGGCCACGGTAAAAGCGATGATCGGCCGGCCATCTGGATCAAGGGTCTGAAACGCATTGGGCTGCGACGCGGGGTTGGTATCGATGGCAAAATTGAAATCACAATTCAGCGCGGGCGCGCGTTCGCGGCACAACCGTTCCGCCACCGGCTCTACTGTATCCACGACACTGACCAGCGTCTGCACCGCCAGCCGCGCATCGGCGGCGGTGACGTTGTCGCCCACCGGCACCGGCGGCAGATCGGCGGGCACAGGCACCGCCGGGGTGGTCGTGGCGGGCACAGGCAACGCTGGTTGCTGCGGGGCGCAGCTTGAAAGTCCAAGGGAAACGGCAAGGCACACAAACAGACGATACATCAGGGGTCGGGCCTTTGCTGGTCGGGTGGATAAACACTGTTCTATCATCCTGCCACCACACTGCCAGTGCCGGCGCAAGGTCAGCGGCGTCCCGTCGCGCACAATTCCGAGAGAGCATCCCCTTTTCCAGCCGTGCAACGTCGGTTAGGATTGCCCGCATGTTTACCATCGAACACGAATTTGACGCGACCATCGTGACCCTTGTGGACGAAGGCACCGCATGGTTGCAGGAAGACGTTGTCGTCAACGCCTTTGACGACTGCGTGACGGTGTCCCAGTTCGACCCCCGGCTGAACGAAACCCGCACGATCACCCTGTCGCTGTCGCAACTGCGCGATCTGGCCGCGGCCCTCGACCTGCCCGAAGGTGCCTATCAACTGTCACGGCCCGGCGCATGATGCAGCTGTGTCGGCCTTGCATCTTGGCCGCTGGCGCGTGACCATCCCCGCACCGGGACGGAGAGCGCGATGACAACGGCATTTTTATGGGACGAACGGTGTTTCTGGCACGGCGGCGGCTATTATGCGGGGATGCTGCCGGTCGGCGGGTTGGTGCAACCCATGGTCAGCGGCGGCCTTCCGGAAAACCCGGAATCGAAACGGCGTCTGAAAAACCTGATCGCCGTGACCGGTCTGGACCGCGATCTGCTGATGACCGGGGCGGGTGCGGCCAGCCGCGCTGATCTGTCGCGGGTGCATCCGGCGTCCTATCTGGATGCGTTCAAGGCACTGTCCGATGCGGCGGGTGGAGAGCTGGGTCCACGCGCGCCCTTTGGTCCCGGCGGGTTCGAGGTGGCGGCGCTGGCGGCGGGTCTGACGATTGCAGGTCTGCGCATGGTCCTGACCGGGGCCGCGCGCAACGCCTATGCCCTGTCACGCCCACCCGGCCACCATGCCCTGCCCGACACGCCCAACGGGTTCTGCCTGCTGGCAAACATTGCCATCGCGGTGCGCGCGGCACAGGCAGAGGGGTTGGCGTCGCGCGTCGCGGTGCTGGATTGGGACGTGCATCACGGCAACGGGACAGAGGCTATCTTTTACGATGACCCGACCGTGCTGACCGTATCCCTGCATCAGGACCGCAATTATCCTGTCGATACGGGGCATGCGGCGGACCGGGGGCATGGGGCGGGCCTTGGGTTCAATCTGAATATCCCCCTGCCCCCCGGCACCGGTCACGACGGCTATCTTGCGGCGCTGGACCGGATCGCCCTGCCCGCGATCCGCGCCTTTGCGCCCGATGTCATTGTGGTGGCCTGTGGCTATGACGCGGCGGCGAACGATCCGCTGGGCCGGATGCTGGCCACGGCGGACACGTTTCGGCAGATGACGCAGCGCACCATGGCGCTGGCTTCCGATGTCTGCGACGACCGCCTTCTGCTGGTGCAGGAAGGCGGTTATGCGGAAACCTACGTCCCGTTCTGTGGCCATGCGGTGCTGGAATCCCTGTCCGGCAGCGCCGTGACCGCACCCGACCCTTTTGCCCACGTCTTTGCCGCGCGTCAGCCCGATGCCCGTTTTGCCGCGTTTCTGGACGGCTGGCTGGACGACCTGCTTGCCGCGCCGTGATGGCCCGACTTTATTGCGCCTGCCCGATTTGAAAGGACCGATTGATGCCTGACCCTACCTCGCACGCCGTTGATTTTCTGGCCAGCCGAAGGTCCTATCCCGCTTTGGCGCTGAAGACCCCGGTGCCGGACCGGGACGCGTTGATCCAGCTTTTGACCCTTGCATCCCGGACCCCCGATCACGGCAAGCTGGAACCCTGGCGGTTTGTCGTGCTGGGGCCGGACGGGTCGCGGGCCTTGGCCGATGCCTTGCCTGCGGCAGGCGCGCGCCTTGGCGTGGCACCGGACAAGATCGACAAGGCGGTAATGCTGTATCAGGGGGCGCACCTGGCCGTCGTGGTGGTTCACAGCCCGAAACCATCGGACAAGGTGCCGCAATCGGAACAGACCTATGCCGTGGGCGGCGTCTGTCTGGGGTTGGTCAACGCGGCACTGGCCAGCGGCTGGGGCGCCGTATGGCTGTCCGGCTGGTTCAGCCATGATGCGACCTTTGTGCGGGACCAGTTCGGTCTGGCGGCACATGAAACGGTCGCGGGGATCGTGCACCTTGGCACCGGGGCGCAGACCCCGCCGGACCGCCCCCGGCCCGACATCGCCGCCCTGACCGACTGGTCCCGGGCGTGATCCTGACCGCCTTTGCCAAGGCGCTGGCGCAGCTGCCCGACGCGCGGTTTCGCCGGGTACTGTGGCTGGGGATCGGGCTGACGGTGGCCTTGCTGGTGGCAGCCTATGCCGCGCTGCTCTGGGTCATTGATGCGCTGGCGTCCGGTCCGGTGACGCTGCCGATGGTCGGGCAGGTCACATGGCTGGGCGATCTGCTGGGCTGGGGGTCGCTGGGTCTGATGCTGCTTGTGTCGGTGTTCCTGATGATCCCTGTCGCCTCTGCCATCACGTCGTTCTTTCTGGATGATGTGGCCGACGCGGTCGAGGCGGTCCATTATCCCGCCCTGCCGCCTGCCACGCATACATCTTTCTGGGACGGTCTACGCGACACGGCCAGTTTTCTGGCACTGATGATCATGGCGAACCTGCTGGCCTTCGCGCTTTATCTGCTGATGCCGCCGCTGGCGCCGTTCATATTTTACGCAATGAACGGGTTTTTACTGGGGCGGGAGTATTTTCAGGTGGCCGCCATGCGCCGCGAAGGCCGCGCCGGGGCCCGTGCACTGCGCAAGGCCCATGGCATGACGATCTGGTTGGCAGGCATCCTGATGGCGGTGCCGCTGTCGATCCCGATCCTGAACCTGTTCGTGCCTATTCTGGGGGCCGCGACCTTTACCCATCTTTATCATCGACTGCGTCTGCGCGCCTGAAACGCTTCAGGATGCCGCGACAGGCAAAGGCGGCATCCGGCCGAACCAGTCCAGATCGCGCACCGTCAGCACGCCGGACAGGATGATCGTCGCGAACACGATCCAGATACCGATGGCCCAGACCGTCGTGATCTTTGCCTTGCGCCCGATCTGCACGTCCGAGGGCGCGGATTTATGCGTTCCCGGCACCACAACGCCCGCGTCACCCTGACTGACCATCCGCAGCGGCAGCACGATGAAAAAGATCATCCACCAGATGACGGCGAACATCACGACTGCTGATGTCGGTCCCATGTCGTCCTCTTTCCGCAGGCTTTGCCTGCCCTTGTCGTCGTGGGGCCCCTGCCGGTGCGGCATGGGTCATTGTCCGGTCACACCTGTTCAAGTTCGACCAGACAGCCTTGGAAATCCTTGGGGTGCAGGAACAACACCGGCTTGCCATGCGCGCCGATGCGGGGGGTGCCATCGCCCAGCACCCGCGCCCCCGTCGCCACCAGCGTATCGCGGGCGGCCATCAGGTCATCCACCTCGTAACAGATATGATGCATCCCGCCTGCGGGATTTTTGGCCAGAAACTGCGCAATGGGCGACGCATCGCCCAGCGGATACAGCAATTCGATCTTGGTGTTGGGCAACGTGATAAAGATCACCGTGACACCGTGATCCGGCTGGTCCAGCGGCGGCCCGACATCAGCGCCCAAGGCTGTGCGATACTGATCGGCCGCAGCCGCAAGGTCCGGCACGGCGATCGCCACATGGTTCAAACGTCCGATCATAGCTGCCGCCCCTTCATGCAATTCGCCCGCTTATGCCGCGTGGGCGGGGCAAAGCCAAGAACGGCATCTCGTCGCAGATGCGTTAACGGCGTGTTCATATTGAAATGGTGTTGTGGTGTCAGGGTCCCGGACGGGACTGCGCCACGGGGATGATCGCAATGGACAAGAACGACGATTTCATGACGACACGGGCACCCACGGCCATGCGGCCTTTGCTGGGCCTGACCGTGCTTGTGGTTGAAGACAGCCGTTTCGCCTGCGAAGCGGTGCGCATGCTGTGCCTGCGGTCCGGGGCACGGATCAGGCGCGCCGACACTCTGGCCAGCGCGCGCAAGCATCTGTCGGTCTATCGCCCCACGATCGTGATTGTCGATGTGGGCCTGCCGGACGGGTCTGGTCTGGCCTTGATCCAGTCGCTGTCCCATGGTGTGCCGCGAATCGATGTGATCCTTGGCACCTCTGGCGACCCGGCGGCGTCGGATGCGGTGCTGGATGCGGGGGCGGATGGGTTTATCGGAAAACCCATCGCGCGTCTGGCCGAATTTCAGGCGGCCATTCTGGCGCATCTGCCCGCCGACCGTCAGCCGCCCGGACCCCGTCTGGTGCCGCTTGAACAGGTGGAACCGGACATGCTGGCCTACCGTGATGACCTGTCCCATGCGGCATCCGTCCTGCAACACGACGAAAGCCCGCAGAC
>JBBREW010000213.1:0-5474 GCA_038225335.1 Rhodobacterales bacterium | reverse complement strand
TGCCATGACATCGGGGGCGAAAAGATGCGCCAGCGCGGGCTGGTCGATCAGGGCGATGACCGTATCCGCAAGCCCGGTGGTGTCGATGGCATCAGCCCCCGGCGTGGCGGCCACCAGACGGTCGGCCACCGCGCGGCGGTCCTGCACGGCGATGGCGGGCAGATGTTCCAGCAGCAGATGCACCAGACTGCCGCGCGATTTCGCCGTGTCATCGCCGTCGTCGATGTCGCCTGCCAGCACCTTTGCCCCGCCCAGATCCGATGGGCTGAGGGTGGTCGCACGCAGCGGGGCGGGCAGGGGCGACAGCACTTCTGCGGGCTGATGCGCGGGCCGGGCGGGGCCGTGATCCAGCATGGGACCGCCGTGCCAGTCGCCGTTTTCCACGCGGCGGATCACCATGTCACCCAAGGGCACATCGACCGCGCCCGCATGTGCCATGCCATCGGCCACGATGTCGTGCCATGCGGTGCCGGATTTGCCCGTGTCGCCTGCAGCCCCGACGATCAGCCAGCTTTCGGCGCGGGTCATCGCCACGTACAGCAGCCGCAACCGTTCCTGCGTCTGCCGTTCGGCCATGGCGTCGTGACGCGCCACCATCGCGCCCGGCATGTCCCCTTTGGTGGTTTTCCACAGCGGCAGATCACCGGGCAGAATCTGCGCCTTGATCAGGTTTTGCCGTTCTGCCGTGTCGGGCAGGATCACGATGGGGGATTCCAGCCCCTTGGCCCCATGCACGGTCATGACGCGGATCTGGTCGCCCTGCGCATCGACCTGCCGTTTGACGGTCAGATCGTCGGTGTCCATCCATGTCAGAAAACCGGTCAGGCTGGGCACATTGTCCTGTTCATAGGCCAGCGCCTGCGCCAGCAGCGCGTCGATGCCGTCCTCTGCCTCTGCCCCCAGACGCGCCAGCAGCGCCTGCCGCCCGCCGTGCCGCACCAGCAGGCGGGCGATCAGGTCATAGGGCCGCAGATAATCGGCCTGATCGCGCAAATCGGTCAGCACCCCGGTCGTGGCCGCATGGGTCGGGTCGCTGCGCAGGGCAGTCCACAGATAACTGCCGCGGGGCCGGTGATGGGCCAGCGTGAAAATCTGTTGTTCCGTCCAGCCGAACAGCGGCGACCGCAAGGCTGCCGCCAGCGACAGGTCATCCTCTGGCAAGGCCAGAAACCGCAGCAAGGCGGCGATGTCCTTGACCGCCAACTCCCCGCCGACCCGCAACACATCGGCCCCGGCGATGGGCAGATTGGCCTGTTTGCAGGCCCGGATCAGTTCGGGGAACAGCACGCCCTGACGGCTTTGCACAAGGATCAGGATATCGCCCGCCCGCACAGGCCGCCGCGCGGCTGCCTTGTTGTGCATCACGGGCAGGGTCTGTGTGGCGATCATCTGCGCAATCTGGCCAGCCACGCGCGCCGCCATCTGCACCAGATGGTGATCGGCGCTCACCTCGTCCACGGGTTTCAGCCAGTCATCGTCGTCGTCGGTCGTGGCCTTGTCCGGCGTGATGACGGGCCACAGGTCCACCCGACCGGGCATGTCGGATTTGAACGGGATATGGGCCGACACATCGCCCAGCGCCACGGCGCGGTCGCGGACGAACGTTTCGTCCACCACCCGCAGCACCGCCATCGCGGACCGGAACGAATGGGCCAGCGTGCGGTTCTGCAGCGGGTCGTCGATCTGCTGCAAGGCGGTGTCGAAATACTGCCGCATCCGGTCGAATTCCGCAGGATCAGCCCCCTGAAAGGAATAGATCGACTGTTTCTTGTCGCCCACGACAAAAATGGTGCGCCGGGCATCACGGGCGCCATCGCCGCTGACGAATTCCCGCGTCAGATGCTGGATCACCGCCCATTGATCGGGTGACGTGTCCTGTGCCTCGTCCACCAGCAGATGATCAATGCCGCCGTCCAGCCGGAACAACACCCATGCGGCCACCGCCTTGTCGGTCAGCAATTGCCGCGCCTTGCCGATCAGGTCGTCGAAATCCAGCACCCCGCGGGCGATCTTTTTCGCGGCGTAGTCCTGCACAAAGATGTGGCCGAACCGCAGCAGCGCCAGCGTGCGGTCCAGCGCCATCAACGCAAGGCGGTCGTCGCGCCGGGCGGCAACCGTATCCATCAGCCCCGCCAGCGCATCGGTCAGGTCCGGATGCGCCTGCCGGACGCCCTTGGTCGGGAAACTGTCGGTCTTTGGGCCGAAGGGCGCCTTGGTCCGCTCGCCATACAGAAAGACATCCTCCAGCCGGGTCAGATCGGCGACACCGGGCCGGGCGGTGTTCACCAAAGACAGGCGGTCCGCCGCCTTTTGATCGGTCACGCCGCCGGTGCGGCAGGCAAGGATCAGGTCGCGGATGATTTCGGCGGTATCGGCGTTGAACACATCACCCAGCAGGCCGGGCATGGTCAGTCCGCGGGGCACGTCCAGCGCATCGCGGACGGCGTCCGGGTCGGGCAGCGTGGCAAAACCCGCGCTGTGACCGGTGATATCGCGCACCAGCTTGTCCAGATCACCGCCGCCGAAATGGCGCAGCAGTTCGGCCAGCACCGGTGCGTGATCGCTCAGGGCGATGCTGTCCAGCACCTCTGCCCGCATCAGGGCGGCGGTGCGATCCTCGATCTCTCGGAAATTGGGGCTGACCCCGGCTTCCAGCGGAAAGCGGCGCAGGATGCCCGCGCAGAACGAATGGATCGTCTGGATTTTCAGCCCGCCGGGGGTTTCGATGGCCCGGGCAAACAGGCGGCGGGCCGCGTCCAGCGTCGTGGCGGCGATGCTGCCTTCGACACCCAGCTCTGCCAGATCGCCGCGCAGCCTGTCATCATCCAGCATCGCCCAGCCGCCCAGCCGCTTGAACAGCCGGTTCTGCATTTCTGCGGCGGCGGCCTTTGTATAGGTCAGGCACAGGATATTCTGCGGCGACACTCCTTCCAGAAGAAGGCGCGCGACGCGGTCGGTCAGCACCCGGGTCTTGCCGGACCCTGCATTGGCCGACAGCCAGGTGGACCGGGTCGGATCGGCGGCATCGACCTGATTCTGGGTGGCCTCGTTGCGGGTCATGTCAACATCACGCGCGGGGCGGTGTCGCTGTCGGTCCATTCGCCATAGCGCGACAGGTGGTCATAATCGCTGCCATAGCCTGTTGTCGCGGGCGCACGCCGCGCGACATAGCCCCAGTCGGCCGCCCGCGTGATCCCCAGAAAGGCAATCAGCTCTGCCCAGACCCGGTCGGGCGGATGATCTTCCAGCGGGGCAGGGACCACTTTCATGTCGGCGTTGAACCCCAGAAAGGCCGCCCCCGCGACCCGGCGCTGTCCCACCGCATCAAAGGCACCCCGTTCGACCATCGCCGCTTCCAGCAACAACTGCTTGTCGAACCGGGCCTGTTGTTTCACAGACGGAATCGCACCCGTCTTGTAATCATAGATCAGGGCGTCATCCGCGGCGGTCTGATCTATGCGGTCGGCCTTGCAGGTCAGGTGCATGGCCACATCCGGCACGCTGATCCTGCCCCATGCTTCTGTGGCCAGCAGGGTGCCCGTGCTTTGGCGGTCTGCCTCTGCCAGCAGAAAGGCGGGCGCAATGGCCGCCAGTTGCGTCAGCCATTGAAGGCGCACGGTCGGCCATGGGCACTGGTCCGTGACGATCCGGTCGGCCACGGCCAGAAAGGCAGGCAGGGCGGCAGGGTCGGCTGCGTCGGGGCGATCCGTGATAAAGGCGTCCAGCAGCGCATGAAACACGGTGCCTTTCATTGGGGCGTCCGCATCGGCGGTCAGCGGGTCCAGCGCGGACAGGCGCAGCACCTTTTGCGCATAAATGGCATAGGGGTCACGATACAGCGTCTTGATCTGCGTAACCGAGATGCTGTCGGGCCGGGCCGCGACAGGCGGGCAGGGGGCAGGCCTGCGGGCGCGGGGCAGGGTATGCGCCGGGGCGCTGATCGCCGCTGCCCGTGCGATCCACGCGTCGCCCCGGGCGCGCATGTCGGATAGCGCCTCTGGCCCGTGTTGGGCAGGCAGGCCGTCCATCAGGTTGGTCAGGCGATTGACCCAGCGCGACGGCACGGTTTCCGCATCGGCGCTGCGCCGCGCCCGCGTGATCCAGACCTGTGGGGCACAGGCACCCAACTGGTAATCATGGGCCGACAGACCGATCCGGCGTTCGGGCAAAAGCAAGCCTGCCGCCTTGCGCATGTCGCGGTTCAGCCAGGGGTCAGGGGTCGGCACGCCGGGCCAGATGCCGTCGTTCAACCCGCCAAGGATGACAAGGTCCGCCCCGCCGACCCGCGCCTCCAGCGTGCCCCAGATCAGGATGCGCGGGTCGGTTCCGGTGGGGTCGGTGATGCCGGGCGCGCCCGTCAGAACAGCGGTGAACAGCGCCGCATAATCGCGCAGCCCCATGTCGCCGCCCGCATCCGCGTCGCGGGCCAGCGCGTCGCAGATCCCCTTTGCGCCGCGCCCCGGCGCTTGCAGAAACAACTCTCCGCTGCCCGCCATCGCGGGACCGGCAGCCAGCGCCACGGTCGCGGCCAGATGCCGGTCAAGGTGGGTGGCAATGGGATGGGTGCCCGCGTGATCCAGAAGGGTGATGATCCCGCCAACCCACGCGGCCCAGACGATCTGATCCGGCGTGGCCCGGTCCAGCCCGGCGACCCAGCCGGGCACGGTGTCCGCCGCGATGAACGGCGGCCCATGGCGGCGCAGGCGCAGTTCCAGATCGCGGGTCCACAACAGATGCTGGTTGCGGTCCGTGCTGCCCGTATGCGTCAGGGGATGTTTCAGCAGGATCAGCAGGGTTTCCGCCGTGACCGCGGTGCCCAGCGTCTGCACCACATGGGTCAGCAACCGCCCCGGTGCGGACAGGGACAAGGGCAGGCCCGCGCTGTCATCCGGCTTGATCTGCCAGCGGTCCAGTGCCGCAGCGACCTGCCGGGTCAGCATCCGGTCCGGGCTGATCAGGGCCGCGGTCAGCCCCTCTGCCGCGGCCTGACGCAGGCGGAGCGCGATTGTTTCGGCCTCTGCCCTCGGGCTGTCGGTTTCGACCAGTGTGACAGCCGCCGTGGCATGGCGCAGATCGCCCAGCGACGCGCCTTCGGCCCGCCATTGATCCGTCACCGGCGCCGGGCGTAATGACAGCGATATCAGACGGTTGCGCTGGGGCGACGGGGGCTGTGCATCGGTCCAGTCCGGCACGTCTGCCGTGGTCAGATCCAGCGCCTGCATCAATCTGGCAAAACGGAACTGAGGGTGATCTTCGTGCGACAGGGCATCATCCATGCCGGACCAGACCGATTGCGGCATGTCCCGGTCAAACCCAGGCAGCACGACTGCGCCTTGCGGCAAGCGCGCGACCGCCTGCATCAACAGTCCCGTGGCCCCCCGCGACCCCGTCGACCCCGCCACGATGACCGGGTGCGCAGGCGGGGCGGTCTGCCAGCGGTCGATCAGCGCGGTGATGACCATGCGCTGTCGCGC
>JBBREW010000212.1:0-5497 GCA_038225335.1 Rhodobacterales bacterium | reverse complement strand
TCGTGAATTCCGGCCGCGCGCTTTATGCGGGTATCTCCAGCTACAACACCGAAAAAACCCGCGAGGCGGTGGCCATTCTGGATGAAATGGGCGTGCCCATGCTGATCCATCAGCCCAGCTATAACATGTTCAACCGTTGGGTAGAAAACGACGGTTTAAAGGACGCGTTGCAGGATCTGGGGATCGGGTCCATTGCGTTCACGCCACTGGCGCAGGGGATGCTGTCCACGAAATACCTGAACGGTATTCCCGATGACAGCCGTGCGGCGCAGGACAAATCGCTGGACCGGTCGCTGATCACCGATCAGGCGATCAACGCGATCAAAGGGTTGAACGACATCGCAGGCGAACGCGGGCAGACGCTGGCGCAGATGGCGATTGCATGGGTCCTGCGTGACGGTGGCATCACCACGGCGCTGATCGGGGCCAGCAAGCCCAGCCAGATCTCCGATTGCGCAGGCGCTGTCGGCAACCTTGATTTCAGCGCCGAGGAGTTGGCCCGGATCGACACGCTGGCCAGCGATCAGGCGATCAATCTGTGGGCCCAATCCAGCCTGTCCGACAACGCACCGGAGTAAGCCCATGATCCGCAATCCAATCCTGCCCGGCTTCAATCCCGATCCATCAATCTGCCGGGTGGGGGAGGATTACTATATCGCGACATCGACCTTTGAATGGTATCCGGGGGTGCAGATCCACCACTCTCGTGATCTGGCCAACTGGACGCTGGTGGCGCGGCCGCTGAACCGGGCCGCCTTGCTGGACATGCGCGGCAATCCCGACAGCGGCGGCATCTGGGCGCCCTGCCTGTCCCACGCGGACGGCAAATTCTGGCTGGTCTATACGGATGTCAAACGGCTGGAAGGCGACTGGAAAGACGCCCACAATTACATCACCACCTGCGATACGATCGACGGCGACTGGTCGGACCCGTGGTATGTCAATTCCAGCGGCTTTGATCCGTCACTGTTCCACGATGACGACGGGCGCAAGTGGTTCGTCAACATGCAGTGGAACCACCGGGGCAAAGGGTCCGGCGTGAACCCGGTCAACGACCGGTTCGACGGCATCCTGTTGCAGGAATGGTCGCCCGACCGCGGGTTGTTCGGTCCGGTCACCAACATCTACCCCGGCACCGACCGTGGTCTGACAGAGGCACCGCATCTGTTCCGCCGCAATGGCTGGTATTATCTGACCACCGCCGAAGGCGGCACCGGTTATGACCACGCGGTGACACTGTCGCGGGCACGCACCCTTACCGGACCTTATGAGGATCACCCGGATCGCCATGTCATCACGACCAAAGGCGTGCCGGATCATCCTGTGCAGCGCACCGGGCACGGCCAGTATGTGGTGGCCCCCGATGGCACCGGCTGGCACAGCTACCTGATGGGGCGGCCCTTGATGCATGCGGGCAAACCGTTCTGCGCGACGGGTCGGGAAACCGGTATCGCCCGCGTCGTCTGGCGTGACGACTGGATGTATCTGGAAGACGGCGGTCTGCTGCCCCCGGCAGAGGTGACGCACACAACCGCATCGCCCGCCCGCAAGGCGGTGGTGCACGACAGGTTCGATACCTTGCCGCCTGAATTCCAGTGGCTGCGCACGCCGCATCCCGACCGGCTGTTTCGTCTGGCCGACGGGGCCCTGATCCTGACCGGGCGCGAAAGCATCGGCAGTTGGTTCGAACAATCCCTTGTGGCGCGCCGGCAAGAAGACGCCGCCTATGACGCGCAGACCACGCTGGAATTTGCCCCGCTGGTCTATCAACAGGGTGCGGGGTTGATCACCTATTACAACCGGCACAAGTTTCACGCAGCGATCCTGACCAGCGCGGATGGGCAACGCTGCCTGACGCTGGTGTCCTGCAACGGCGACTGGCCCGCAGGGCGGCTGGATCATCCCATTGCACCGGTGCCTGTCCCTGACGGGCCGATCACCCTGTCGGTGCAGGTCCGGGGCGCCAGCCAGCAATTTTTCTGGGATGCAGGCGACGGCGCACAGCCGCTTGGCCCGCCGCGCGACGCCTATCACGTGTCGGACGAAGGGGCGCAGGGCGAACACGCCTCCTTTACCGGGGCCTTTGTGGGCATGATCGCCTTTGACATCACCGGCCAAGGGGCAGAGGCGCGGTTCTCGCGGTTCACTTATGCGCCGTCTGACGTCGAAAATGATTGACGTTCATCATTTTTGATTCCAGTGTCCGCGCAGGGGGAACGCCATGCAACGACCGACCATCCACGATGTCGCCAAAGAAGCGCGCGTCAGCCTTGCGACCGTGGACCGGGTGTTGAACAACCGCGGCGGCGTGGCGGCGAAATCTGTTGAAAAGGTGCAATTTGCTGTTGAAAAGACCGGCTATATCCGGGACCAGTTCGCGGCAAACCTGTCGCGGGGGCGTGGTTATCGCTTTGTGTTCCTGCTGCCGTCCGCGGCATCGTCCTTTGTCCGCACGCTGACGCAGGCCATCGGCCAAGAGGCGCAGCGATACCGCAAGGACCGGGTCAATGTTGATGTGCGGTCCTCAAAGGCATTCGATCCCGTGGCGCAGGTGGCCGCCTTGCGCGACATTGATCCGGCACAGACCGATTGCCTTGCAGTCATGGTCACGGATGTGCCCGCCGTGCGGGCTGAACTGGCGCGTCTGCGCGCCGCCGGGGTCCATGTGCTGACGCTGATTTCCGATGTCGGTGCGGCGGGTCGCGACGTCTATGTGGGTCCTGACAACGAAATCGCCGGGCGCATGGCGGGCAGTTTCATGGGACGTTTCATGCGCAATCCCAGCGGGCCTGTGCTGGTCATCGCGGGATCGCTTGCCGCGCGGGATCATGCACAACGTCTGCTGGGGTTCCGGCAGGTCTTGCAGGCTGAATTTCCGGGCTTGTCGGTCATGCCCGTGGCCGAAGGTGCGGATGATCCCGACAGGATCGCACAGATCGCGCGTCAGGCGATGGAGGATGTCCCCCTGATGGGCATCTATGCCATCGGTGCGGGCAATGCGGGCCTGCTCGCCGCCTTGGCAGAGGCACCGGGCGCCTTCCGCCCCGTGACCGTGCTGCACGAACTGACCGATACCACCCGCGCCGGGTTACAGGCCGATCTGTTCGATCTGGTGATCGATCAGGACCCGTCCCGCGCCGTCACCCGCGCCATGTCCATCATGCGCGATCTGGCCGACGGACATCCCGTCGGGCCGGATCGCGGCGATATCCCCCTGTCCATCTTCATCAAAGAGAATGTCCAATGACCAACTTTTTCCAAGGCATGTCCCCCGCCACCTATGAGGGGCCTGACAGCACCAACCCGCTGGCGTTCCGTCATTACAATCCGGACGAGGTCATCATGGGCAAACGGATGGAAGACCATCTGCGCTTTGCCGTGGCCTACTGGCACAGTTTTGTCTGGGAAGGCGGCGATCCCTTTGGCGGGCAGACATTCCAGCGGCCTTGGTTTCCGGCGGATACGATGGATCTGGCCAAACAGCGCGCCGATGCCGCCTTCGAGATGTTCCGCATTCTTGGGGTGCCGTATTTCTGTTTTCACGACCATGACGTGCGCCCCGAAGGGGCGACCCTTGCCGAAAGCCGTGATCGCCTGAACCAGATCGCCGATCACTTTGAAACCAAGATGGCGGACGGCGGGCCAAAGCTGTTGTGGGGGACCGCCAACATGTTCTCTCATCGCCGGTACATGAGCGGTGCCAGCACCAATCCCGATCCGGATGTGTTCGCCTATTCCGCAGCGACGGTCAAAGCCTGCATGGATGTGACCCACCGCCTGCAAGGCGAGAATTATGTGCTGTGGGGCGGTCGCGAAGGTTATGAAACGCTGCTGAACACCGATCTGGACCGCGAGTTGCAGCAGATGGGCCGCTTTCTGCAGATGGTTGTCGAGTACAAGCACAAAATCGGGTTCAAAGGTGCGATCCTGATCGAACCGAAACCGCAGGAGCCGACAAAGCATCAATATGACTATGACGTGGCGACGGTCTACGGTTTCCTGAAACGCTTCGGTCTGGAAAACGAGGTGAAGGTCAACGTCGAACAGGGCCACGCCATTCTGGCCGGCCATTCGTTTGAACACGAACTGGCCATGGCCCGCACGCTGGGTCTGTTCGGGTCGATCGACATGAACCGCAACGATTACCAGTCCGGCTGGGATACCGACCAGTTCCCCAACAACACGCCAGAGGCAGCACTTGCCTATTACGAAGTATTGCGGGCAGGCGGGTTCACCACCGGTGGGACGAATTTCGACAGCAAACTGCGCCGACAGTCGCTGGATGCCGAAGACCTGGTCGCCGCCCATATCGGGGGCATGGACATCTGCGCGCGCGGATTGAAAGCTGCGGCCATGATGCTGGAGGATGACGCCCTCGAAGGTCCGCGCCGTGCCCGTTACGCGGGCTGGGACAGCGTCGATTATCTGGACGACGGCATGACACTGGACACCATCGCGGACCGCGCCGAGGCGCTGGACCCGCAACCCGTGTCGGGGCGTCAGGAAAAACTGGAAAACATCGTCAACCGCTACGTCTGAGGGAGGAACCGATCATGAAAACCATCAAGGGACCGGCGCTGTTTCTGGCACAGTTCGCGGGCGATGAAGCCCCGTTCAACAGTTGGGACAGCATCACCAAATGGGCCAAATCCATGGGGTATGACGGGGTGCAGGTGCCGACGTGGGACAGCCGCCTGTTCGATCTGGATCAGGCCGCCGCCAGCAAGGGCTGGTGCGACGACTGGAAAGGACAGGCGGCTGACAACGGCATCGCCGTGACCGAGCTTTCGACCCATCTGCAAGGGCAACTGGTCGCGGTGCATCCGGCCTATGATCTGGCCTTTGACGGGTTTGCGGCACCTGCGGTGCATGGCGATCCCGCGGCCCGGCAGGCATGGGCCGTGGATCAGGTGAAAAAGGCGCTTGATGCCTCTGCTCACCTTGGGCTGACAGCGCAGGCGACCTTTTCGGGCGCGCTGGCCTGGCCTTATGTCTATCCTTGGCCGCAGCGCCCCGCAGGGCTGGTCGAGGCGGCCTTTGACGAACTGGCGAAACGCTGGCGGCCCATTCTGGACCATGCCGACAGCCGCGGCGTCGATCTGTGTTATGAAATCCACCCGGGCGAAGATCTGCACGACGGCGTGACGTTCGAGATGTTCCTTGAACGCACGGGCAACCACGCCCGCGCCAAGATGCTGTACGACCCATCGCATTATGTGCTGCAATGTCTGGATTATCTGGACAACATCGACATCTACAAGGACGTCATCGGCATGTTCCATGTCAAGGATGCAGAGTTCAATCCGACCGGGCGGCAGGGTGTCTATGGTGGCTATCAGTCCTGGATCAACCGGGCGGGGCGGTTCCGCAGTCTGGGTGACGGGCAGGTTGATTTTGGCGCGGTGTTTTCCAAGATGGCGGCCAACGATTTCGAAGGCTGGGCCGTGGTGGAATGGGAATGTGCGCTGAAACATCCCGAAGACGGCGCGCGCGAGGG
>JBBREW010000211.1:0-5551 GCA_038225335.1 Rhodobacterales bacterium | reverse complement strand
GAATCGCTGCGCGACATGTCCGTCGAAGTCACCCGCCGCGCCGACAAACCGCCAAAGATCGCGACCTTCATGGGCACCAAATTCGCAACCTCCACCCAACTGTCCCAGCGCGTGCTGCGCATGTTCCGGCAACACGACTGGCCCGACCTGCCTGCCCACACCGCCGAATGGCTGCACCTGCAACGGACATGGTCAAAAATGCCGCAGGCGGACCGGGTGCTGGTCGAATCCTTTCCCCACGATGGCCGGGCCCATACCTGCTTTTACGGCTTTGCCGGACGCAACGCGCAACAGACCCTTGGCCTTCTGCTGACCAAACGGATGGAAGAACAGGGTCTAGATCCCCTGGGTTTTGTCGCCACCGACTATGCCACGCTGGTCTGGGGGCTGACCCCTGTCCACGATCCGGCCCCCCTGTTCGACGCCACCGCCCTGCACGACGGTTTCGCTGACTGGCTGGCAGGCAATGCCGTGATGAAACGCACCTTCCGTGCGTCCGCCACCATCGCAGGCCTGATCCAGCGCAATCTGCCGCAAGCCCGCACATCCGGACGGCAGGCGACATTTTCGTCCGACATCCTGTATGACACGCTCGTCAAATACGACCCCGACCACCTGATGCTGCAGATCACCCGCGAAGAAGCGTTGCGCGGGCTTGTCGACTTCGGCCGGATCGAGGAGATGCTGGCCCGCACCGCAGGCCGCGTCGATCACGTGACCCTGTCGCGCGTCAGCCCCCTTGCCGCACCGATGATGCTGGAAATGGGCCGCATCCCCATTGCCGGCGCCGGTCGTGCCCGCCTGATGGAAGACGCCGCCGCACGCCTGATGGCCGAAGCCGGTCTTGATACACTCTGATCCTTGATTCCCCCCGCAATTCCCGGCATGGAACAGATCATGAACGATCACGTCTTCAGATTTGGTGAACAGGCCCTGACCGCCCTGCCCTCCGGCGCACTCTGGTGGGCTGATCGGCGGTTGCTTTGCGTGTCCGACCTGCATTTGGGCAAATCCGACCGCATCGCCCGCCGGTCTGGCCGCATGCTTCCCCCCTACGAGACGCGGGAAACGCTGACGAAACTGGCTCAGGATATCGCCCGGACCGATCCCGCGACGATGCTGTGCCTTGGCGACAGTTTTGACGACATGACGGCGGCCGACAGTCTGGACGCCGCCGATACCGCGACCCTTGCCAGCCTGCAGGCGGGCCGCCGCTGGCTCTGGGCCGAAGGCAACCACGATCCCGGTCCCCTGCATCTGGGCGGCACGCATCTGGCCCTGTTCACCGAAGGCGGGCTGACATTCCGCCACATCGCCACGGCTGCACCGCTGGAAATCTCGGGCCACTACCACCCAAAACATACGATCCCCGGCACCGGTGCCGCCCGGCCTTGCTTTCTGACCGACGGCAGCCGCCTGATCCTGCCCGCCTACGGCACCTACACCGGGGGTCTGCGGACGACGGATGCGGTGCTGACCGCGTTGTTCAGCGGGCAGATCATCGCGATCCTCACAGGACACCGCGCGATCTGCGCGCCGGTCACGCGGTCAGACCCTCTGGTTCCGGCAGGCCGTTGGCGCGGCAGCAGGCGGTAACCGTATTGGCCAGCAGGCAGGCGATGGTCATCGGTCCGACGCCGCCGGGCACGGGCGTGATCGCACCCGCCACAGCCGCCACCCCGGCATAATCCACATCGCCGACCAGCCCCCGGTCGGTCCGGTTGATACCCACGTCAATCACCGTGGCCCCCGGTTTGATCCAGTCCGCTGTCACCATGCCGGGTCGCCCTACGGCAGCCACAACGATATCGGCGCGTCGCACGACGGCGGCCAGATCGCGGGTCCGCGAATGGGCCAGCGTCACGGTGCAGTTTTCGGCCAGCAGCAGTTGCGCCATCGGCTTGCCCACGATGTTCGACCGCCCGATGATCACCGCATCCAGTCCCGCCATATCCCCGTGCAGATCGCGCAGCATCATCAGACAGCCCAGCGGCGTGCAGGGCACCATCGCCCGCTGCCCTGTCGCCAGCCGACCCACGTTGGAAATGTGAAACCCGTCCACATCCTTTTCCGGATCAATCGACCCAAGCACCGCTGCAGTATCAATATGATCCGGCAGCGGAAGCTGCACCAGAATGCCGTGCACGTCCTCTTTTCCATTCAGATCCCAGATCACCTTCAGCAGTTCGATCTGTTCGACATCAGCGGGCAGGCGGTAGGTAAAGGACTGCATCGCGACCTCTGCGGTCATCCTGCCTTTGGCCCCGACATAGACCTGACTGGCGGGGTCCTCGCCCACCAGCACAACCGCCAGACCCGGCACGATTCCATGGTCCGCCGCCAAGGCCGCGACCTGACCTGCGACCGTGGCCCGCAGTTTCGCCGCAAAGGCCTTGCCGTCGATGATGCTGGCCGTCATGGGCAATGCTCCTCGTTTCTTCTCGTTCCAAATATCCCCGCCGGAGGCTCCTCCGGCAGGAACTCAGAACAGACCCTCGATCTGTCCAGCGGTGTTCAACCGGATCTGGTGGGCGGCGGGGTCACGCGGCAGACCGGGCATGGTCATGATGTCGCCGCAGATCGCGACCACAAATCCCGCCCCGGCGCTCAGCCGCACATCCCGCACCGGCACCTGAAACCCGGTTGGCGCACCCCTTACACCCGGATCGGTGGTAAAGGAATACGGCGTCTTTGCCATGCAGACCGGCAGGTGGCCATAGCCCTGCCCTTCCCATGTGGTCAGCTGGCTGCGGATGCGGTCATCCATGATGATGCCGTCAGCGCGATAGATGCGGCGGGCAATGGTCTCGATCTTGTCAGCCAGCCCCATGGCATCGTCATAGCTGGGTGTGAATTGCGGCACGTTGCCCTCTGCAATGGCGGCCACCCGCCGCGCCATATCAAGGATACCCGCCGATCCTTCCGCCCAATGGCGGCACAGGATGGCCTCTGACCCTTGCGTCAGCACATATTCCTGCACGGCTGCGATCTCTGCTGTGCTGTCACCGGCAAAATGGTTGATCGCCACGACCACCGGCACGCCAAAGCCCTGCATGTTCTGGATATGCCGCCCCAGATTGGCACAGCCAGCGGTCACGGCGGCGGTATCCTCGATCCCCAGATCGCCGCGCGCGACACCGCCGTTCATCTTCATCGCCCGCACCGTGGCGACCAGCACCACACAGGACGGCGACAGCCCCGCCTTGCGGCATTTGATGTTCATGAACTTTTCAGCACCCAGATCGGCACCGAACCCGGCCTCTGTCACCACATAATCCGCCAGTTTCAGCGCGGTTGTGGTGGCGATGACCGAATTGCAGCCATGCGCGATATTGGCAAAAGGCCCGCCGTGGACAAAGGCAGGTGTCTGTTCCAGCGTCTGCACCAGATTGGGTTGCATGGCGTCGCGCAGCAGCACGGTCATCGCCCCGTCCGCCTGCAGATCGCGCGCATGCACCGGCGTCTTGTCCCGGCGGTAAGCGACGACGATGGCCCCCAGCCGCTGTTGCAGATCGTCCAGATCGCGGGCCAGACACAGGATCGCCATCACCTCGGATGCGACGGTGATGTCAAACCCGGTTTCGCGCGGAAACCCGTTCGCAACGCCGCCCAGCGACGCCGTGATCTGCCGCAGGGCGCGGTCGTTCATGTCCATGACCCGCCGCCACACGATGCGGCGCACGTCGATGTCCAGCGCATTGCCCCAGAAAATATGGTTGTCAATCAAGGCCGCCAGCAGGTTGTGTGCGCTGGTGATGGCGTGGAAATCACCGGTGAAATGCAGGTTCATGTCCTCCATCGGGACCACCTGTGCAAAACCACCCCCCGCAGCCCCGCCCTTCATGCCGAAACACGGACCCAGCGACGCTTCTCTGATGCAGACCGCCACGCGTTTTCCGATGGCCGCCAACCCGTCGCCCAGACCCACGGTCGTCGTGGTCTTGCCTTCGCCCGCAGGCGTAGGGTTGATCGCGGTCACAAGAATCAGTTTGCCGTCAGACCGGCCCTGCGCTGCGGCGATCCCCGCCGGGCTGATCTTGGCCTTGTCATGGCCATAGGGGATCAGGTGGCCGTCAGCGATCCCCAGCTTTGCCCCGACGGCGCTGATCGGCAGTTTGACGGCCCCCCGCGCAATCTCGATATCGGTCCTGACCGTCATTCACCCTGTTCCCTCATGCGCCCCGTGTCCCCGTGCCGCCGCTTTCAGGGCTGCCACGTCCTCTGTCCCGGCACATGCAGGGTCACCGCATCACCCATCCGCAGAACGCCGGGCCGTTCGACCCAGGCTGTCACGCCCCGCAACCCGGCGGCCGCAGCCTTGAACCCTTTGCCGTGGCCCGGTCGCGCGTCCTCGATCGTCTTGGCGACCAGATTGCAGGGCTGGTTCAGCATGTCCACAGTCAAGGTCACACCGTCCGGCCCCTGCAACCGCGCCGACGGCGGGATATGCGTGAAATCGGGTATGCCGCTGACGACGACAGACGCGCCCAGCCACGCCGGATCGACCACCTCCAGCCCAAGCGCCGCCGCGATCCGCGCCAGCTCTTCGGCGCTGACGATGCTGACCTGCCGCACATTCCTGATCTCGGTGTTGCGCGGATACTGGGTCGTCACCCGGCTGCACGAAGGCCGCGTCAGCCCGGCGTGCACCTCGCCGGTCATCCCGTCGAACCCCAGCGTCATGGCGTCAATCGCCTCTCCCGCGATTTCCTGCGTATCGCGGTGCGGCACCCGTCCCAGCCAGACCACACGCCCGACATGGGCCGTTTTCACCAAAGCAGGCATCTGTGTTCTCCTGACACGCAAAGGCCCCGCGCGTTGCTGCGCGGGGCCGTCTGTTCGTTCAACCGGTTTAGGCTGTCGGTTCCGGCTCCATGCCCGGATCGTTCGCCGGATCGGCCAGTGGTTTCTTGCGCGTCTTCGGCACCGACGGGATCATGTTGCCCCCGGACGGCGGGGCAGAGTCCTGATCGTCGCCCCGGTTCAGGGTTTCCCCCGCGATGACGCGGGCGATCTCGTTGCCGGTCAGGGTTTCGTATTCCAGCAGACCCTGCGCCAGCCGTTCCAGATCGTCACGCTTTTCGGTCAGGATACGCTTGGCCGTGTCATAGCCTTCCTGCACCAGCGCCTTCACCTTGTCGTCGATGATCTTCTGCGTGTCGGCAGAATGGTTGGTGCCACCGCCATAGTTCCCCAGATAGGAATTCTGCTCGTTGGCGTAATCAACAAACCCCAGCTCGTCCGCATAACCGAACTGCGTGACCATCGCGCGGGCAATCTTGCTGACCTGCTGGATGTCCGACGACGCACCGGAGGTCACCTGATCCTTGCCGAACACCAACTCCTCGGCCACACGCCCGCCCATCGCCATCGCGATCTTGGAGGTGTATTTGGTATAGCTCACGCTCAGCTGATCGCGTTCCGGCAAGGACAACACCAGACCCAGCGCACGACCGCGCGGAATGATCGTCGCCTTGTGGATCGGGTCATGCTGCGGGACGTTCAGGCCGACAACCGCGTGACCGGCTTCGTGATAGGCGGTCAGCTTCTT
>JBBREW010000210.1:0-5555 GCA_038225335.1 Rhodobacterales bacterium | reverse complement strand
TTGCTGGCCTTTTGCGAGGTTCTCGGCGTAGGCAATGGGATCGTACCCATTCTGGCGCATACGGTCGAAGACCTCGGTGCCATCAGTGGAGGTATGGGAGAAGAAGTCCTCCTCCACCATCTTCTCGGCGTAATCCTGTGCCGTGGTGTTGAGACGCGCGTCAAACCCCAGCTTACCGACGCCCTCGACCTCGCGGTAGGCGTTCAGCAGGCCGCCGAAATTTTGATCCTGCGATGTCGTTCCGGGACCGTCCGGATTGGTGTTGGTCGGGACCGGGTTCGAAATCTCAACGCCGCCGCTTCCGCCGAGGCCGGTCACACCCGCCCCACCAGTGCCACTGCAACCGGCCATGACAGCCATGGCGGCTGCAGCCAAGACCCAAGCATGTTTTTTCATTTCGCGATCTTCCTCTGTGAGGCCCGTCAGGCACAGCTAAGGTTCATCATGATTCTATCTGTTTTTCACAATCGAACAAGGTGGTTAATCATTTTTTCACAGATACGCTGATGGTGGGCGTCGGCTGGCTGCCCGGCAGCCCGAGAAGGGTGACGGCAGAGGGCCAAGCCCAAATGGGGATGTGAAATATGCGCTGTCGGCAGAGGTCGACAAGCCTCGGGTTTCGCGCAAATCATGGCCGCCATGCGCAATCAACATGGTTACGGGGTGTAAATTCACACCGATCTATGATTATGCTGCAATGCAGAAAACACCAGATACCAGACTTTGAAAGACGCACTTATGACCTCCATTTCCTATGAGACCACGCACAACGATGGCGCTGCGGCCTCATCCGCATCGAATGCCCTTTCCATGGCATCACGCCTTGCGCTGATCCGCGAATGGGTCTCCCTGCGCATGTTGCAGAGCAAAACAGAGCGCGCCCTCAACGCGCTGAGTGACCGCGACTTGCGGGACATCGGCATTACCCGCGACATGATCCGTAACATCTCACGAGGTGCTTCGCTGTGAAGACCGAACACACTGGCGCAGGGCCACAGGATTTCATCCAGAGCGCCTACACCAACAATCGGGCAGCCGTTGAAGCAAACCTGCTCATTCTGATGGCCTCTGCCCTCAGCGGTCGTCTTCAGGCCTGGCGCCGGGCAAAGAGTGAACGGCGCGCTGCACAGACAACCTTCAAAAAGGTCCGCGACGAGCTGAACGGCATGACAGATCGGGATCTGGCCGATATCGGCATCAAGCGCGGTATGATCGACGCGATTGCGCGCGAAGCCGCAGTCTGATCACAGTGATCCGACGAAATAAAAAAGGCCGCCCCTTGGGCGGCCTTTCTGCCGTTCGGCTTATTCGGTTGCGTCTGGGCCCAGATTGTCCAACTTGCGCACGGTGGGCTTTTTACGCGCCGGCGTCCCGTTCAGATAATGTGCCATAGCGGCTGCGTTGCGCATAAATGATGCACGTCTGGCAGTATCGGTTTCAGCGTCCGACTCTGACTTCGCCAAGGTTTCCTTGTCGTTCATAACGCCCAACCCCACTCTTGCATGGGCCAGACATAGCATGAAAAATGCGTTTTATGAATGGCCCGATGCAGGCGTTTTGACGCGGGGTGTCAGAGCAGGAAGTCGTTCATCGTCAAGGACGCCAGGTTTGTGAGCTGAATCTCGAAGTCGGCAATCTTGTCGCCATTCACGTCGCCCCGCACGATGACATCTGACCGGCTGTAAACTTGCCAGACGGAATAGGCTTTGGCCGTCGATCCGCTGTATTCAAAGCTCTGATCCCCAGAGAGAAACGATTTTGGGTCCATGCCGCGCAGGTCGATCTTGTCGATACCTGAGGCGAAGTCGTGGATCACATCGCGCTGCTTACCGACCGAAGACTCCTTGACAGTGTTGAAGACGAAGACGTCGGTCCTGCCGTCGTTCGATCCGCCGTAAAGGACGTCGCGCCCCATGCCGCCGACCAGAACATCGGCGCCACCGCGGCCGTGGATCAGGTCATTGCCATCCCTGCCGACGATCATGTTGTTGCCACCGTTGCCATAGATCTTGTCGGCACCCGATCCGCCCATCACGTTCTCGATGTTCACGATGGTGTCCTTGCCATAACCCGTCGTCTGAATTCCGGTCTTTGCCAGATCCACGGTGATGGCGGTGGGCCCATCAGCACGCAACCAGTCAAAGCCCGCACCACCGTCAAGCACATCCTGCCCTGCGTCGAGGATCAGCGTATCGGTGCCGTCGCCACCGAAGAGGAGGTCATTCCCCGCGCCACCGTCAAGCGTGTCATCGCCAGTGCCGCCGAACAGTGTGTCGTTGCCTGCGCCGCCGGAAATGCTGTCGTTGCCGCCTTTTCCATCGAGGATATCGTCGCCGTCGGTCCCGAAAACATCGTTGTCCATGTCGTCGGCTGGTTCAGGTCCGACGATAACCGGCTCACCTGCATCAGGCCCGAAGTCGCCCAGCACGCCAGGCTGCACATCGATGGCTGATACGGTCGCCACCAAAGGCGTACCGAAATAGTTCCACTCGCCCGCCCAGTGCTCCAGGCCCGGATCGACGCACCACAGGTTGGCAAACCCCTTCATCTCGCCGGTGGTCCAGGTGCCATAAGGCATGTCCGCAGCGCCGTAGCGCCCGACGATCGCCCCATCGACGAGGAAGATCGCCTCCGTCCCGGTTACCACGATCTCGTAGGTGTGCGATCCGAGTGCTGCATCAAACCCCAGATCGACCATGACCGGGACCCAGTTGTTGGCCTGTTCCAGTGTGACGCGCTCGCCCGTGGCTGTCTCCATGTGGATGTTCAGCTGGACCCGGGTCGTATCAGCGCCGACGAATTCAAAGTCGAACTCGATCCAGGGGTCGTTCTTCCAATCGGCCTTGTAGGTGAACATGCCGAAGACGGCACCCTCTTCCATATCTGGCACCTGTGCGGTCCAGGACCATGTGCCGGTCGTCGCCGACTCGGCGGACTGGATCTCGCCGCCCAGGTACGGGTAAGGCGATCCTGCGGGTGCAGCGGACAGCGTGAACTGGACACTGCCGTCGGCCTGGGCTTTGACGTTGTTGGGCGACCATGCCATGATTTTCGACTGCCCTGCCGGCCAGTCCGAGATGTACCAGCTCTCGGATGTCGCGGGAGCGCCAAACTTGATGATATCGATGGATGTCGTGCTTTGGGTAATTGGCATGTGCATTCACTCTGAAAACGGTTCCTCATCAGCAGAGAATGCAAAGAGTGGCGAAAGCATGACCCACATCTGACCAAGACATAGCTGTCGTCGAAAAATGATGGATATTGGCGACAGAGATAATCTGCCGCCTGCCTTTTGCGCATGCAGTGGGATTCTGCGGCGGCGACCCTATCCGCCGCCGCAGGAGGCATCAGGCTGCGTCAGTGCCTTGCGCTTTTGCATCCAGAGCCCGTGCGGCCTGATGCGATGACCACGCCTTGCCGGCCCGCCGCAGGGCAATCAGGGCCGTGATCGTCGTGGCCCTCTGGGCGGATTGCGACTGAGCATAGGCGCGGTCGCCCCAGTGCAATGCCTGGCCCTTGGTCCGCATGATGATGCGATCGGCAACCTGCAGGTCGGCCATATCCCGCGAAACCTGCTTCAGCTGCGCGCGGTGCACCAGGTAATCAGCCTTTGTCACGATCCCCTGGCCGGCAAACCAGGCGTCAGGCTGATCCGCACAGAAACCGACCCTCCAGAGTGCTTCCAGCGCATCCTGCAGGGTCACCGCCAACACCTCCGGCAGCTGGGTGGCCTCGGTCTGGCTCTGCGCGATGCGATACTGTGACGCCGACCAGACCTTTCCGGCGCGGCGCAGCGCGATCAGCTGTGTGATGGTCGCGGCCCGCGTGGCCCGGCGCGCGTGCGCTGCGTTGCGTGCGGCATCGCCGGCAAGCCCGTCGGCGGTCGTCGCGCGATCCGCCTTCTGCAAATGGGCGAGCATGCGGATGAAGCGCTTCAGCACGGTGCGATGCGTGATGTACGCCGTTTTCTCAACGAGCCCCATCTGCTCGAAATAGAGATCGGGTGACGTCTCGTCGAACTGTGCCAGCTTCAAGGTGGCCTTTGCCTCATCGACGATGGGCCGCGCGAGCTGAGACAGCATGTTGTCAAACGCCGCGTTGGTCATTGTGGCGATGTCAGTGTTGATGTTTGTTGCAGGGGTCATGTGTTTTCCAATCAGGTGTTCGTGGTTCAGGCTTTGAATGTCCGTTGCCGGATGAATTGCGTCTGAAGGATTGGGATTATGGGTCCATCATCTGACCCCCAAGGCTGTGTGCCAGCGGCCTGCCCGACCATAATTTGAGTCGACGCAATGCACGGGGTGCCGCGGCGCGCGGCAATGGGCCGATGCCGATGGCGGTCATCACAGGACTGCCGTCAAAATCGGGCAGTTCGATGTGGCCGCTATCGATGATGGTCACGTGAGGGATGCCGGCAACAGCGAGATCATGCAGAAGCTGCATCATTGCTGAATAAGATCCGCCATCGAGCGTGATCTTGGTGCCTGGCTTGAGAGAGGCGTAGGACCGGCCGTCGGGCGTATCCATCGCATTGATCAGTGCATCGACAAAAGCGTGTCCCGCTTGTGCAATGCATTTGCCCTGTGACATCGCAATGTCGCTGCGCAAAACCGCGTAGAGGCGCAGATCATCTGCCTCGCGGGTCGTGGTCTGTGGTGACACCGAAGGCATCGCCCGGTTTGGCGGTAGCGCAACAAGAGATGCATTTTTCCTGCCGTTAGAGATTTTTGATCGCAACAGTGAAGATGATGCCGCTTTGGACATAGATTCTGCGCCAGCCGTTGGCATCATCGAGATCGACATCGCGGGTGAACGATCAGGAATGCAACATGCCGGTGACGGCGCGGTGCAAGCGCGCCATGCGGTCCGCAAACTCGGCGTCGGCCAGATCGCGGCCGGCGTCGAAGCCGCTGTCGAATGAAGCCTAGAAAAAGGCCAGCTCCTGCTGCGTGGTCGGCATCAGAGTCCGGGTCGGCTCGTCAGGCGTCGGCGCCGTGAAGACCAGGTAGTCGCGCCAGGTGGGCGTCACCGGGGAGATCTTGCCCGGGCGCAGGATGGTGAGGTATTCGTCGGCCAAGCTGGCCTCGGTGCCGGACGCATCCACGATGAAGGCATCAGACGCAGCCGAGACGACAGGCGGGACGATGACACCGGCGCCGATCGGGGCGACGGAAACAACCCGGTTGAAATCGAAGGCGGTCGACAGGGGCGCGGTGTTCTGCTCGAGGCGACCGGCGATTTCATAGGCGCGGCGCGCGTAGCCCATCTGGCTGCCGTAGCTCAGCGCGCTTTCCTTCAGCGCCCCGCCGCGCAGACCGGTGACTTCGCCGTCGGCTGTCGGTTCAAGGCTGACCAGATTGATTTTCATATCGGCGGCCGATGCGGGTGGCGGCGCACCGCGGCGCAGGTTGTCGTTCTGCCCGATCGAGGCGGGAACCAGCGACGCACCGGAGCGCGACACGCCCTGCGGCGCGGCACAGGCCGTCATTGCCGTGGCACCCAACAGAAGGAGGATGATCGTGGATTTCATGTTACGCACCATACCTGATTTCGAT
>JBBREW010000209.1:0-5589 GCA_038225335.1 Rhodobacterales bacterium | reverse complement strand
CGCCCGAACAATTCGTTGATGACCCAGTTCGCCGCAAGCTTGCCATCGCCCGCTTGGGCCACCGCTTCGATATAGGTGGCGTTGGCCACATCGGCGGTCAGCACGGATGCGTCATAGGACGACAGGCCGAAATCTGCGATGAACCGTGCCTTCTTTGCGTCCGGAAGTTCCGGCAGGCTCGCTGCGATATCGTCGACCCAAGCCTGTTCGATTTCCAGTGGCAGCAGGTCAGGGTCAGGGAAATAGCGGTAATCATGCGCCTCTTCCTTGGACCGCATGGACCGGGTTTCGTTCTTGTCCGGGTCATACAGGCGGGTTTCCTGAATGACAGTGCCGCCATCCTCTATGATGGCGATCTGACGCCGGGCCTCCACCTCGATTGCCATCTGGATGAACCGCATGGAATTCATGTTCTTGATTTCGCAGCGGGTGCCCAGATGCGCAAAGTCCTGGCTGGCCTGATAGCGTTCGTAGTCACCGGGGCGGCAGACGCTGACGTTCACGTCCGCCCGCAGGTTGCCGTTCTGCATGTTGCCGTCGCAGGTCCCCAGATAGCGCATGATCTGACGCAGTTTGGCGACATAGGCGGCGGCTTCCTCTGGTCCGCGGATGTCGGGACGGCTGACGATTTCCATCAGGGCGACGCCGGTCCGGTTCAGATCGACAAAGGACATGGCGGGGTCCATGTCGTGGATCGACTTGCCCGCGTCCTGTTCCAGATGGATGCGTTCGATCCGGACCCGCCGCGCGGTGCCGTCGCCCAGTTCCACCAGCACTTCGCCTTCGCCCACGATGGGGTGATACAACTGGCTGATCTGATAGCCCTGCGGCAGGTCGGGATAGAAGTAATTCTTGCGGTCAAAGGCGCTGAACAGATTGATCTGTGCCTGCAGGCCCAGCCCCGTCCGCACCGCCTGTGCGATGCAGCCTTCGTTGATCACGGGCAGCATGCCCGGCATGCCCGCATCGACGAACGCCACATTGCTGTTGGGTTCGGCACCGAACAGGGTGGATGCGCCGGAAAACAGTTTCGCCGCCGTGGCGACCTGCGCGTGGACTTCCAGACCGATCACCAGTTCCCAGTCGTGCTTTGCACCGCTGATGATTTTTGGGGTTGGGGCTGTGTATTCCAGATCGAGCATGGCGGTCCTCTTGGCGTTTGCGTTCTTCTAGGGCAGGGTCAGGCGCGGAACAAGGGTCACGGACAGCCGTCCGTGCCGCGCATGTTTCCGCCGACGCCCGGGGTGTGGCGGATTGCACCCTTGATCACAGGCCTGTGATAGGGTCTGTGTCGCAGCCATGCGTCTGTTGGACATCATTCTGGGGGGAGTGGTTGCAGGGGTTTGCGCGACATCCGTCGCGGCAAACCCGTTGCCAGACCCCCGGCCCGCCGTCAGTTCCGTCGTCAACCCTGTGGTCATGGGCGCGGCGCAACCTGCCGGTTCCCAACCTGCATTTCGTCCGGTGGCGCGTCCGGTCCACATGATACGGTATCCGGTGGAGGTCATTGCCGGTGCACCGCCCCTGCGCCCCCAGCTGCGGCCATTGCTGATCCCCGATACCCGCTGGGGTGATGACGGCAAGGCGCGGGCATGGGCGCAGGCCGGCATGTCTGCGGTTGCAGACCATGCGCTTGATTCGGTGGTGCCACAGGACATCGCCACATGGTGCCCGGGTTACGCGGCCAACAGCCCGTCGGAACGCCGCGCATTCTGGGTCGGTCTGATGTCCGCCTTGTCCCGGTATGAAAGCGGTCACAACCCATCTGCCGTCGGCGGCGGGGGTCAGTGGTTCGGGTTGATGCAGATATCACCCGCAACAGCACGCGGTGCGGGGTGCGACGCAACCAGTGGCGACGCGTTGAAAGACCCGGTCGCCAACCTGACCTGTGCGGCGGATATAATGGGGCATGCGGCGCGGCGCAGCGGTGCTGCGGCTGTTGGCCGGGGTGGGGTCACCTCTGACTGGGGGCCGATGTCCGATGCGGGCAAGGTATCGGACATGGCGGCGTGGACCCGGGCGCAGGATTACTGTGAAATGCCCGTATCCCGCACCACGCTGCGGCCTGTGGCGCGGCCGCGCGATATCCTGATGGCCCGGTCCGACTGACGCCGCAGCAAAACGGCGACCATCACAGCCGCAGCAGGGGCCGCCGTGTCATGCGCAGAATGTTGACCACAGGCGCATCGACCCCGCCCAAGGCCAGCGTCGCCTTCTTCAGCATCTCGATCCCGTCTTCAGAGCTTTTCGGCAGGGCAGAGGCCTGAATCGGTTCCCCAACCGTGATCCGGTAAGGCTGGCGATCCTTGTTCAGCGTCTCGTGGAACAGGGTCACATCGCGCAGGGTCGGGTGCAGCAGATCGAACAGATAGAACAGGGCGGAATTGCGCGCCTGCACGTTGATCGGAATGACCGGCAGATCGAACTTGCGCGCCAGCATCGCGGCAGAGGCCATCCATGGCCGTTCGTGCAATTTCACCCCGCGCCGCTTTGCCAAGCGACCAGAGGGGAAGATCACGCCGATTCGCCCCGCCTCGGTGGCGGCGCGGACATAGTCCAATGTGTTGCGGGTCTTTTCGCGGCTGCGTTTGTCCATCCGCCATTCGACGGGGCAGATCATGTCGTCCATCTGGGGCATCACCCGCAGGATGTCGGAATTGGCGAAAAAATACACATCCGGCCGCGTGCGGGCAATCAGATGATGCAGGATGATTCCATCCGCGATCCCTGTTGGATGGTTGGCCACGATCAAGGCGGGCCCATGCAGCGGCACGTTGGACAGCCCGGACACCTCGACCATCCGGGCCAGACGGTCGCCCATGACCTCCATGATCCGAGAGGACGGCGCATCGCGCAGATCCTGCGCAATCGCCACCGTCTTGTCATAGCCCAAGGCCAGATGCATCAGACCGCGCAAATACCGCATACCGGGCGTTGACCGGTACATCCACGGCGCGCGTTCGACGATCAGTGGATCAATACGGTCTTTCATGAACGCTCAATGCCCCAAGTTCCGTAACAGTTCCATGACGTGTAAACATTAATGCGCGAAACGCCAAGCCGGGTCACGAGAGCAGGCGGGTCACCATCTCTGTCGTGTCGCGCGACAGGGCGGGGGTGGATTGGATCCGCTGCAACTGCGCCCGCATCAGGCCCTGCCGCCGCATGTCATAGCGGCGGAGACCGTCAAAGGCGGCGACCATGCGGGCCGTGGTCTGCGGGTTCAGCGGGTCCAGCCGGATCAGCCAGTCGGCCAACAGTTCATAGCCAGCCCCGTCGGCCCGGTGAAACCCGGCCGGGTGGCCTGCCAGCGCGCCCAGCACGGCCCGGAACCGGTTGGGATTTTTCCAGTCGAAATCCGGATGGCGGGTCAAGGCGTCGGTCACGCTGACCGCGTCATCGGGGGCCGCCATCGCGATCTGGATGCCGAACCATTTGTTCATGACCAGACGGTCGCCGTGCCACTGATCAAAGAATGCAGCCGCGGCCGCATCGCCTTTGCCGATGTGCAGCAATGCGGTCAGCGCGGCAAATTGCTGGGTCATGTTGTCGGCATTGGCCAGTTGCGCCTGTGCGGCAGCGCCATCGTCGTGCAGGCTGATCAGCATCAGTGCTGCATTGCCCAGCGCCCGCTGGCCCGCCTGAACAGCGTCGGGGGCAAAGGGGGCGGTGACCTGCATCCGGGCGTGCAGATCAGGCAGAACATCGCCCAAGGCCGCTGCCGTGTCGCGCCGCAGCGCCTGACGGATGCGGTGGATCTGGTCCGGGTCCGGGGTGTCGCCCTGATCTGCGAGGGTGATCGCCAGATCGGTTTCAGACGGCATCTGCGCCACAAGGGCGCGGAACGCAGGGTCCAGCCCCGTGTCGGTCAAGGTGGCGCGCAGCCCGGCCAGAAATCCTGGATCCGGCGCGCCGCCATCCGCCCGGATCAGGCCCAGCGTCATGGTCCGCGCCAGCCTGCGCCCCGCATCCCAACGGTTGAACGGATCGGCGTCGTAGGTCAGCAAAAACGCATCCTCCCCCTTAGGCGACGCGCGGTCGATGATCACGGGGGCCGAAAACCCGCGCAGCAGGGACGGCACCGGGCGGCTGGTCAAGCCGTCAAAGGTAAAGGTCTGGGTGTCTTGCGTCAGTTCCAGCAGGCTTGTCGGCACGACCTCTGACCCATCCGTATCCAGCAGACCCACCGCGACAGGGATATGCAACGCCACCTTGTCCGGCTGGCCGGGCGTCGGCGGTGTGGTCTGCGTCAAGGTCAGGCTGTAGGTGCCGTCGGCGTAATCGTCGGTGACGGCGATATGCGGCGTGCCCGCCTGTTCATACCAGCGTTTGAACTGCGTCAGATCGCGCCCCGTTGCATCGGCAAAGGCGGCAAGCCAGTCTTCGATCGTGGCGGCCTGCCCGTCATGGCGGCTGAAATACAGATCCAGCGCCGCGCGGTAGCCGTCGTCGCCCACCAGCCGTTTCAACATCCCCACCAGTTCCGCGCCTTTTTCATAAACGGTCACGGTATAGAAATTGTTGATTTCGACAAAACTTGCGGGTCGGACAGGATGCGCCAGCGGTCCTGCGTCCTCTTGAAACTGGCGGTTGCGCATGGTCAGCGCGTCGTCAATCCGCTTGACCGCATGACCGTGCAGGTCGCCGGTGAATTGCTGGTCACGAAACACGGTCAGCCCTTCCTTCAGGCACAGCTGGAACCAGTCGCGGCAGGTGATCCGGTTGCCGGTCCAGTTGTGGAAATACTCGTGCGCGATGATCGCCTCGATCCGTTCGAAATCCGCATCGGTCGATGTCGCCTGATTGGCCAAGACGCAACTGGAGTTGAAAATGTTCAACCCTTTATTTTCCATCGCGCCCATATTGAAGTCATCGACAGCGACGATGTTGAAAATGTCCAAGTCATACGCGCGCCCGTAAACCTGTTCATCCCAGGCCATCGACCGGATCAGCGCAGCCATCCCGAAGGCGCATTTGTCCAGATCGGGGGGGCGGACCCAGATGTTCAGGGCGACATCACGCCCTTCGCTGGTGGTAAAGTGATCGCTGTGCGCCACCAGATCGCCCGCGACCAATGCGAACAGATAGGCGGGCTTTGGCCATGGGTCATGCCATTCGGCCCAGCCGTCGCCGCTGCCTGCGGGATTGCCGTTCGACAACAGGACGGGCAGATCGCTTTCGATGCGGACGGTAAACACGCCCATCACATCGGGACGGTCGGGGTAATAGGTGATCTTGCGAAACCCTTCCGCCTCGCACTGGGTGCAATACATGCCGTTCGACATATAAAGACCTTCCAGCGCGGTATTGGCGGCGGGGGCGATCTCTACCTCTGATTCCCAGACAAAGGCCGCGTCGGGCACCCGGCAGGTCAGGCCCGTGGCCGTCACGTCTGGCGTCACCGTAACCCCGTTCACCCGGGCGGACACAAGGGTCAGGTTTTCGCCATGCAAGGCAAAGCTGCGGTCCGTGGTGTCCGGATTGGGACGAAACGCGATCCGGGCCAGCACCCGCGTTGCATCCGGCGCCAGTCGGAACGTCAGATGCACGGTATCGACCAGCCATGCGGGCGGCGCGTAATCGGCCAGA
>JBBREW010000208.1:0-5602 GCA_038225335.1 Rhodobacterales bacterium | reverse complement strand
TCTGGAAAAAGCCTATGCTGATGAAGACCGCGTCGATGGTGCGATCTTTGGCCGTGTGAAGGGTGGTTTCACCGTGGACCTTGGCGGCGCTGTTGCGTTCCTGCCCGGCTCTCAGGTTGATGTGCGTCCCGTGCGTGACGCCGGTCCCCTGATGGGTCTGAAGCAGCCGTTCCAGATTCTGAAAATGGACCGTCGCCGGGGCAACATCGTTGTGTCGCGCCGTGCGATCCTTGAAGAATCCCGTGCCGAACAGCGTGCCGAAGTCATCGGCAACCTGACCGAAGGTCAGGAAGTTGACGGTGTGGTCAAGAACATCACCGAATACGGTGCCTTTGTGGATCTGGGCGGCGTTGACGGCCTGTTGCACGTCACCGACATGGCGTGGCGCCGGGTCAACCACCCGTCCGAAATCCTTGCCATCGGCGAGACGATCAAGGTGCAGGTCATCAAGATCAACAAGGAAACCCACCGCATCAGCCTTGGCATGAAGCAGCTGCAGGCCGATCCTTGGGATGCCGTGGAACAGAAGTACACCCTCGATTCCACCCACACGGGCCGCGTGACCAACATCACGGATTATGGCGCATTCGTGGAACTGGAACCGGGCGTCGAAGGTCTGGTGCACGTGTCCGAAATGTCGTGGACCAAAAAGAACGTTCACCCCGGCAAGATCGTCTCGACCTCTCAGGAAGTCGAAGTGATGGTGCTGGAAATCGATTCCGCCAAGCGCCGCGTGTCGCTGGGTCTGAAGCAGACGCAGCGCAACCCATGGGAAGTGTTCGCTGAAACCCACCCCGAGGGGACCGAGGTTGAAGGCGAAGTCAAGAACATCACCGAATTCGGTCTGTTCATCGGTCTGGATGGCGACATCGACGGCATGGTTCACCTGTCTGACCTGACATGGGATGGCCGTGGCGAAGACGTCATCGGCGATTTCCGCAAGGGCGACATGGTCAAGGCCAAGGTGTCCGAAGTCGACGTCGAGAAAGAGCGTATCTCGCTCTCGATCAAGGCGCTGGACAGCGATCCCTTTGCGGAAGCAGTGGGCGGCGTAAAGCGCGGTTCGATCATCACGGTCGAAGTGACCAAGATCGAAGACGGCGGCATCGAAGTCGAATATGAAGGCATGAAATCCTTCATCCGTCGGTCCGATCTGTCCCGTGACCGCGCCGAACAGCGGCCAGAGCGTTTCGGTGTGGGCGACAAGGTCGACGTCCGCGTCACAGCCATCGACGCCAAGACCCGCAAACTGGGTCTGTCGATCAAGGCACGTGAAATCGCAGAAGAAAAAGAAGCCGTTGAACAGTATGGCTCTTCTGACTCCGGTGCGTCGCTGGGCGACATTCTGGGCGCTGCGCTGAAAGGCGACAATTGATCCATTCGACCGCTTTGGCCGACTGAAACGATTTAAACCCCGCCGGACTGGTTCCGGCGGGGTTTTCTGTTCGGGTCAGCACCGAATCAGATATGGCGCGGCGGCGCACAGGCATATCAAAGACCTGCGGTAATTTGATGCAGTTCTGTTTTAGTGCGAATATGTGTAAAATTTCCCCACCCAAGCAGGCAGTTTTGCCCGGCAGTGTCGTTGCTGGCTATTTCGTGGCGCAGATTTCCGGCCTATAGTTGCCGGACGGGGCAGATACGCCCCGGCAGCCGAACCAGTTTGCGGGGTTATCAGATGATTCGTTCCGAATTGATCCAGAAGATTGCTGAAGATAATCCCCACTTGTTTCAACGGGATGTCGAACGGATCGTCACGACGATTTTTGACGAGATCACCGCAGCCATGGTGCGGGGCGACCGCGTGGAATTGCGCGGCTTTGGTGCCTTTTCCGTGAAAAAGCGCGATGGCCGGACCGGGCGGAACCCGCGCACAGGCGAAGCCGTTGAGGTTGAAGAGAAACACGTCCCTTTTTTCAAGACAGGCAAGCTGCTGCGCGACCGTTTGAATGGCGCCTGACAGCTGCACGTCAGGCACTTCTTTAAGGATCGCTAAAACATGAAGACCCTCAAGTATTTGTTCTGGGCGGCTGTTGCCGTCATTCTGGTGTTGATTGGTCTGGCCAATCGCGATGCAACCACGTTGCAGGCGATGCCGACCGCCTTTGCCAATCTGTTCGGTATTTCGCCGCAGGTGACGTTGCCCCTGTTCATCGTCATTTTCATCGCCGTGGGGGCCGGGTTGCTGCTGGGGCTGATCTGGGAATGGATCCGCGAATATCCCGAACGGGTCGAGGCGCGCGCGCGGGCGCGGGAAATCACACGGCTGCGGGCAGAAGTCGCATCGCTGCGGGTGGCGACAGCCAGCCCTGCAAAGGGTGATGATGTTCTGGCACTGCTGGACGCACCAAAGCGGAAACTGGCCTGACCTTGTCTGTCAAAATCAAGATTTGCGGTCTGCGCACCCCGCAGGACGTGGCTGCGGCCGTGGCATCCGGTGCGGATGATGTGGGGTTCGTGTTTTTTGAACGCTCGCCCCGGCATCTGACCTTGGACATGGCGGCGGCCCTTGCGGGGCACGTGCCGCAGGGGGTGCGCAAGGTCGCCTTGGTTGTCGATGCGGACGATGCGGCCTTTGACGCCTTGCTGGCGCAGGTGTCTGTCGATCTGCTGCAATTGCACGGTCATGAAACGCCTGACCGCGTGGCAGAGATCAGGCGTCGGACGGGCCTGCCCGTGATGAAGGCGGTAGGCATCGCCGATGCGGACGATGTAGCGACGCTTGATGCCTTCATGGCGGTCAGCGATGCGGTGCTGGTCGATGCCAAGCCGCCCCGGAACGGCGTGCTGCCGGGGGGCAATGGTCTGTCGTTTGACTGGCGTTTGCTGGACGGTCTGCACTGGCCTGTTCCGTGGATGCTGGCGGGTGGATTGCAGGCCGCGAATGTGGCGCAGGCCGTGGCCCTGACCGGGGCGGGCCACGTCGATGTGTCGTCCGGCGTGGAAAGCACACCGGGGGTCAAGGACCCGCAGATGATCGCGGCCTTTTGCGCTGCGGTCCGCGCAATCGATACCTGACACATCCGGTGCGGCGCGCTGACAACTTTACGTCGTCTCGCGCGTTGCGTAGGGATACAACACCATTGCAGACGGGGAACGACATGCCTGACGATCTTTACAACAGCTTCATGAACGGCCCCGATGAAAAGGGCCGCTTTGGCACCTTTGGTGGGCGCTTTGTGTCCGAAACCTTGATGCCGCTGATCCTCAGCCTTGAGGCGGAATATGAAAAGGCCAAGACCGACGATAGTTTCTGGGCCGAAATGCATGATCTGTGGACGCATTATGTGGGACGCCCCAGCCCGCTGTATCACGCCGAACGCCTGACCGCGCATCTGGGCGGTGCCAAGGTCTATATGAAGCGGGACGAACTGAACCACACCGGCGCGCACAAGATCAACAACGTGCTGGGGCAGATCATTCTGGCCCGCCGCATGGGCAAGACCCGGATCATCGCCGAAACCGGGGCGGGTCAGCACGGCGTTGCCACCGCAACCGTCTGCGCCAAATTCGGGCTGCAATGCGTGGTCTATATGGGTGCGCATGATGTCGAGCGGCAGGCTCCGAACGTGTTCCGCATGCGTCTGCTGGGGGCAGAGGTCATTCCCGTCACCTCTGGCCGGGGCACGCTGAAGGACGCGATGAACGACGCCCTGCGCGACTGGGTGACCAATGTTCGCGATACCTTTTATTGCATCGGCACGGTCGCCGGACCGCACCCCTATCCGGCGATGGTGCGTGACTTCCAGTCGATCATCGGCAAGGAAACCCGCGAACAGATGCACGCTGCCGAAGGTCGACTGCCCGATACCCTGATCGCTGCCATCGGCGGTGGGTCCAATGCCATGGGCCTGTTCTTTCCGTTTCTGGACGATCCTTCGGTCAACATCATCGGGGTAGAGGCAGGCGGCAAGGGTGTGAATTCCAAGATGGAACACTGTGCCTCCCTGACCGGCGGCAGACCCGGTGTGCTGCACGGCAACCGGACCTATCTGTTGCAGGACGACGACGGACAGATTCTGGAAGGTTTCAGTATTTCTGCCGGTCTGGATTATCCGGGGATCGGGCCGGAACACGCGTGGCTGCACGATGTCGGTCGCGCGCAATACGTGTCCATCACCGATGCCGAAGCACTGGAGGCGTTCCAGCTGTGCTGCGCGCTGGAAGGGATCATTCCGGCGCTGGAACCGTCACACGCGCTGGCCCATGTGATGAAGATCGCACCGACCCTGCCTGCGGATCATCTGCTTGTCATGAACATGTGTGGTCGTGGCGACAAGGATATCTTTACCGTGGCAAAACATCTTGGTTTTGACATGAAGATCTGACCCCTGGCCGGTGGCGCATGACGCCTGTGTGTCCTGCGGCGGCTTTGGGTTCAACCATGCGCCGCCGTGGGGCCGGCGGGCATCGCTGACAGGATTGTCCTGCGCCCGTTCAACCGTGCTGCTTTGCGGCTGTCCGTGCCGTTGCATGGATTCAGGCGATTGAACGCCGCACGCGATCAGGAAGGTGCACTTCCATCATCCGCGCGGCGCAGGTCCAGAATGTCGAACTGCGATTCCAGGGCGGGCCATGGCATCAGGATGCGCACCCGGTCCGGGGCCGGCTGCTCGACCCGCCCGACGACGGGCCAGACCGTGCCGTCGCTGGCAAAATCATCGGGCAGGTCTGCATAGGGTATGGCGTCAGTGCCGTCGACAAAGCCGGTGCCGGTCAGGATCATCCGGCCGTCAATCATGTCGATCCGCCCCGTCAGACGCTGTGATCCGGTCAGTTTGTCAAAGGCAAAGGCGGCCCCGGCCTGCCGGATGCGGCAGGCAAAGGGCGCGTAGGCGACCAGATCGTTCAGATCGCCACCCAGTTTCAGCGTGCGGCAGGTCCAGTCCCCGGCCAGGCGGGTCATGATCGGCGCGACCGGCGATCCCGCCATGATGTCCTGCAGCGCATCCACGTCGCCCCGGCTGCCGCCCGCCAAAGCCTGCAACACGGCCCCGCCCGCCGCTGCGTCAAATGTCGCCAGTCGTTCCGCGTCGCTGGGGCGCAGCATCGGCGCGTCCGGGGGCAGGTCCGCTTCCTCCCACGTGGGGGACATCTCTACGGTGGGCGCGTCAGTCAACAGCGGGTCGGTCAAGGGCGGGGCGTCTGGAACTTCTGCGGCGGGGACTTCTGGCACCTGTGATTCCGGGATCGCCGGATCGGCTGACGGCTGATCCTGTGCCAAGGCCCCTGACACCAAAAGGGTCAGACCAACCGACCACCAGATCACCGAAGGCATCAGTCGGGCACCGCATAGATGCGCAGAACGTCGATGGGCACGATATCCAGCGCCCGCACATGCGTCGCGTGCAGATCAACCTGCGGCGCGCAGCCTTCGTCATGGGCCTGCAGGAACCGGCCGGCGCACAGACACCAGCCATCGCCCGCCTTCAGCCCCGGAAATCCGTATTCCGGCCGGGGTGTGGACAGGTCGTTGCCGACATAGGCGGAAAAGGCCAGAAATTCGGCCGTCATGACGGCGCAGACCGTATGACTGCCCTGATCGTTGGCACAGGTGTCACAGGCCCCGTTGCGGAAAAATCCGGTCATGGGGGCGGTGGAA
>JBBREW010000207.1:0-5664 GCA_038225335.1 Rhodobacterales bacterium | reverse complement strand
CCATGACCGAAAAGATGGTCATCAAGAAATATGACCCCGTCGTGCGCAAGCATGTGGAATACAAGGAAGGCAAGATCAAGTAACTGATCTGCCTTTGACGACCGGATGAAAGCCTCGCTGACGCGGGGCTTTTTTTCGTGCCGCATCTCGCTTTTTTTCAAATACTCCCCGCGGAGCGGCTGGGGCCGCAGGCCCCGATTTCGTCACAGGCCACAGGCCCGGACGAATGTGACGTGACGTAAATTCTGCCGGTTCTGTCCTGTCGCAAACGCGCGCGGGCGCTGTGCGATACAAAAAAGGCCGGTCAGATGACCGGCCTTTCTGTCGTGGTCGGGTGTCGCGATTACTCGCGGTTGCCGAAAATCTGCAACATGAACATGAACATGTTGATGAAGTCGAGGTAGAGGTTCAGCGCACCCATGATGGCCGACTTGGCCAGCCATTCGGAATCGCCATGGGCGGCGTGTGCGATGTAGTCGGTCTTGATCTTTTGCGTGTCGTAGGCGGTCAGGCCCGCAAAGATCAGCACACCGATGGCAGCGATGGCCAGTTGCACGATGCCCGAACCAAGGAAGATGTTCACGATCGACGCCACGATCAGGCCGATCACGCCCATGATCAGGAAGCTGCCCCAGCCGCTGATGTCCTTTTTGGTGGTGTAGCCGTACAGCGACAGACCCGCAAAGGCGACGGCCGTGGTCAGGAACACCTGAATGATCGAGAAGCCTGTAAAGACCGCAAAGATCCACGACAGCGACAGACCCATCACGGCTGCAAAGGCGTAAAAGAACGTCTGCGCGCCGGCAGCCGACAGGCGGTTGATCATCGCGCCAAAGGCAAAGACCATGACAAGCGGTGCAAACATGATGACCCAGCGCAGCGGGCTGGAGTAGAGCATCACGCCCAGATCAGTCAGGTACGTGTTCGTGCCGATTTGCGCCGCAGTCGGCACGGACGACAGGGCAAGGCCCGAAATCGCCCAGGCAGCGGCAGCCGTGATCAGCATGCCTACGGACATGATTCCGTAGACTTTGTTCATGTGGGCGCGCAGCCCTTCGTCGATTGCCGCACTACGGGTGGTGCCCGCTGTCCGGATCGTTTGATATTCAGCCATCGAGACCTCCGTTAAATATGCGTCGGTGACCCTTCGCTCGGGTCCAATATCGGGACCGTTGCCCCGGATATCAAGAGGGTGGGGCCCGGACGCGGCCCTGTCGGTGCGGTCTGTTGTCGCAGATGTCACGCTTGCGGCGTGATCACGATCTTGCCGGTCGACCCGCGCGTTGCAATCAGATCCAGCGCCTCTTGCGCCTGTGCCAGCGGCAGAATGGCGCTGATATGGGGCTTCAGCCTGCCGTCCGCGTACCATGCCATCAGTTCAGCCAGACTGTCGGCCAAGGCGTCGGGTTGAAATGTCAGGTAACCGCCCCAGTAAAATCCGATCACGGTAATGTTCTTGACCAGCAGGATATTGGCGGGAATCTGGGGCACATCACCGCTGGCAAAACCGATCACGACAACCCGCGCTTCGCGGTTGCAGACCGACAGGGCCGCCATGAACCCGTCACCACCCACGGGATCAAAGACCACATCGACACCACCACCGATGGCCGCGCACAGCTCTTTCAACTGCGTCTTCAGATCGCCCGTCTGCGAATCGATCACATGATCCGCGCCGGCGGCCTGCGCGATGGCCAGCTTGTCCGCGCCGCGCGCGACGGCGATCACCCGCGCGCCCAAGGCTTTGCCCACTTCGACCGCGGTCAGGCCGACACCGCCGGCTGCCCCCAGCACCAGCAGGGTTTCACCCTTGGCCAGCCTTGCCCGGCGGGTCAGCGCCAGATGCGACGTGCCGTAGGCCACCTGAAAACCGGCTGCCACCGCATCCGGCATGGCATCGGGGACCGGGCGGCAGCGGTCAGCCGGATAGACGGCCACCTCTGCCATGCCGCCATGACCGCCAAACACGCTGACACGGGTGCCGATGGCGGGTGATGTGACACCGTCGCCCTGCGCAATGACCGTGCCGCACACCTCCATCCCTAACGTAAAGGGCAGGGCGGGGGTGTCCTGATACTTGCCTTTTGCCATCAGCATATCCGCGAAATTCACCCCGCAGGCCGCGATCCGCAGGGCCACCTGACCAACCCCCGGTTGCGGTTCCGGGATGTCCGCAAGGACCGGAAATTGTGCAAAATTCTGCACCTGAAATACGCGCATGAAGTGTCCTGCCGTTCTTGTGTGATCCGCCGCCCATGGCGCGTGTTTGGGGCGTGCTTGTCAAGCGTGCGAGGTAACAATCTGAGGTCGCGTCACAATTGGCCATTTAGCCAGCTTGCCGGGTCGGCGACTATCCTTAAGTTACACGCAGAACTGCAACCGTTGCGTGTTTTTCAGGATCGCGCAAAAAACCCTTAGATGATCGTCAGACCGACATTGTCGGAACCGCGGTCTGACTGATACCGCGGACATTTTCCGCAAAAAGGAATAGTAAGATGAAGCATACCGTGGACGTCCATGTGGGCAAGCGCATCCGACATCGCCGTTGGATGAACGGCACGACACAACAGCAACTGGCAGAATCTGTCGGCATCAAGTTTCAGCAGATCCAGAAATACGAAACCGGCATGAACCGGGTCAGCGCATCGCGTCTGTGGGACATTGCGCGCGTTCTGGGTGTGCCCGTGTCCTTCTTTTTCGACGGGCTGGAGGCCGAAGCCCCCGCCATGAGCCATGCGGGCGATTTGCCCAGCGATATCCTGACAGACAAGGAGGCACTTGATCTGCTGCGGTCCTATTACGCAATTCCGGAAAACCAGCGTCGCCGTCTGTTCGACCTTGCCCGCGTCCTGAGCGAAGCAGCCTGAAAGGCGTGACCCCGCGCGCAGGCCCGCGGTCGGCATATTGCAACGCCATGTCATATGATTAAGGTCAGCGAGGCACGGCACGATGCCGTGCAATCTGATCGGATGATACAACGTGGATGATACCCTACAGGCGGAACTAATCCGCGTCGCTCATCTTGTGGCTGACGCGGCCCGCCCGGAAACGCTGCGTCTGTTCCGGTCCGCCGGGTTGGTGGCAGACGACAAGGGGGATGGGGCATTCGACCCGGTGACCGCCGCCGACCGCGCGGCAGAGGATGCGATGCGCCGTGTTCTGGCCGCTGAACGCCCCGACGATGGCATCCTGGGTGAAGAGCGTGGCGTGAGCGCCGGGACCAGCGGGCTGACCTGGGTGCTGGACCCCATCGACGGCACGCGGGGCTATCTGTGCGGCACACCGACATGGGGTGTCCTTGTGTCCGTGGCCGATGCGACCGGGCCTTTGTTCGGTCTGATCGACCAGCCTTTCATCGGGGAACGCTTCATCGGCGGTTTCGGTCAGTCAGAGGTGCGCGGCCCGCACGGCACCCATGCCCTTGCAACCCGTGCAAGTCGTCCGCTGAAGGCCTCGATCGTGTTGACCACCTTTCCAGAGGTCGGAACCCGGACAGAGGCCGCCGCCTTTCACGCGGTCGCCAGCCAGATGCAGCTGACCCGGTACGGGATGGATTGCTATGCCTATGCCTTGCTGGCGGCAGGGCAGGTCGATCTGGTGATCGAGGCGGGTCTGAAACCCTACGATGTTCATGCCCCGATCTGTGTCGTGCAGGCAGCGGGCGGGATCGTGTCGAACTGGCAAGGGGGTGCGGCACACCACGGGGGCCGGATCATCGCCGCCGCCAACCGCGACATCCACGCGGTCGCCCTGTCGATCCTTCAGGATCACCTGGATGACTGAAACCCTGCTGGTGGATGCGGATGTCGTCGTGACGATGGACGATGCCGGCACAGAACCGCAGCGGTGTGACATCCTGCTGCGCGACGGTGTCATTGCCGCGATCGGGCCCGGACTGACCACCACCGGGCGCAGGGTGTCGGTGCGGGGCTGCGTCGTGACACCCGGTCTGATCAATACGCATCACCATCTGTATCAGACGCTGACCCGCGCCGTGCCCGGCGCACAGGATGCCCTGCTGTTCGGCTGGCTGGACCGGCTTTATCCGATCTGGGCACGATTCGGACCAGAGGACATGTTTGTATCCACCCAGACCGGGTTGGTGGAACTGGCGCTGTCCGGTTGCACGCTGACGGCGGATCATCTGTATCTGTATCCCGACGGGGCGCGTCTGGACGATACCATCGCTGGCGCAACCGAAGTCGGCTTGCGGTTTCATCCCACCCGCGGCGCCATGAGCATCGGACGCAGTGCTGGCGGCCTGCCACCCGACGCGCTGGTCGAGACGGAGTCGGCCATCCTGAACGACTGCATCCGCGTGGTTGATGCCTTTCATGATCCGCGGCCCGGTGCGATGGTGCGGGTCGGAATTGCGCCCTGTTCGCCGTTTTCGGTCAGCCGCGATCTGATGCGCGATGCGGCCCTGCTGGCCCGCGACAAGGGCGTCATGCTGCACACCCATCTGGCCGAAAATGCCGAGGATGTGGCCTATAGTCTGGCGCATTTCGGATGCCGTCCGGGCGAATACGCGCAGGATCTGGGCTGGACCGGTCCGGATGTCTGGCACGCGCATTGTGTCAAGCTGGATGCGGACGAAATCGCGTTGTTCGCCCGGACCCGCACCGGTGTCGCGCATTGTCCCTGTTCGAACTGCCGTCTGGGGTCCGGCATCGCGCCGGTGCGGGCCATGCTGGATGCGGGCCTGTCCGTGGGGCTGGGCGTCGACGGGTCCGCCAGCAACGACAGCAGCAATCTGATCGCCGAGGCGCGGCAGGCCATGATGCTGCAACGCGTTCAGAACGGTGCCGACAGCATGAGCGCCCGCACCGCCCTGCGGCTGGCCACACGGGGCGGTGCGGCGGTGCTGGGCCGGGACGATCTGGGGCAGATCGCGGTAGGCTACCGGGCCGATCTGGCCATATGGGACGTGTCAGGCATTGCCAGCGCGGGCAGTTGGGATGCGGCGGCCTTGGTGCTGGCGGGTCCGACAGCCGTGCGCGATCTGTTCGTTGAAGGCCGCCAGATCGTGTCGGATGGCCGGATGGTCACGGTGGATACCGCGGCCCTTGTGGCGCGGCACAACCTGCGGGCGGCACAACTCGCGGTTTAGGCGGGGTTGTGGTTGACTTGGACGCTTGCGCGGTGTCGCTATGGGCAAGCACACTTTTCATGAACAGGCCGTGATCCATGTCCCTTCGTCTTGCCCTTGCCTCTGTCCTTGCTGCTGGTCTGCTGTCCGCGGGTCTGGCGGGCTGCGTCGTCGTTCCTGTGCCGGTGGTCGTGCCGCTGGGCGGTGCGACCCCTGCCGGTCCGGTGCAGGCGTTGGCGCCCACGCCGCCCGTATCGCCCGCCGTCGATCAGGCACTGAACGAGATCCGTGCCCAAGCAGGGACCCCCCCGATCCGGTCCAATTCAGGCCTTGACCGGGTGGCGGCGCAGTATGCGGCGGACCTTGCGGTGGGGGACAAACTGCTGATGGGTCAGCCGACGGGCGCGCGCGCCGGTGCCCGCATCGCGGCGGCTGGGGTGTCGTCCTGCACCGCAGGCGAGGTGCTGTCCCAAGGCTATGGCAGTGCGACCGCCGCGCTGTCCGCATGGCTGTCGAACCCGGCCCAGCGGGCCGTGCTGATGCAGGCGCGCTATGCCAACTATGGCATCGGCACG
>JBBREW010000206.1:0-5685 GCA_038225335.1 Rhodobacterales bacterium | reverse complement strand
CCGGAAACGCAAAAAGGCGCACCCTGACAGTGCGCCTTTGTATTCTGGTGGGTGATAAGAGATTTGAACTCCTGACATCTTCGATGTGAACGAAGCGCTCTACCACTGAGCTAATCACCCTATGGCCGCTGATTTAGCTGTCGTCGACGTCGTCCGCAACCCCGGAATGATGATTTTGTCGCTGACCCTTGCCGCGCGCGGCGTCGGCATTCTGGTTGCGCTTCTGACCCGGATTGCGGCCCGCACCCGCACCCGGCTTTGCACCCGTCTTTTGACTGGCTTTGCCGCCCTGCCCGCCTGTGGGTCCCGCGCCGGCTGTCGCATCCGCGCCCGCGCCGTCCTTCATGGTGCGCAATTTCAAGGTCATGATCTGCGCGCCGTCGGGCAAATCCTTGACCTTGATCGCCTTCAGCTTGCCCAGAGGCGGCAGGACCACTTCGCCGCCAGCGGACAGAATCTCTGCCAAAAGGGCCAAAGCCGCCTCGATCGCGGGTTTTGCGTCCTTTTTCTTCAGGTCGGACTGGGCGATGGCCCGGTCGATAAAGTCCTGTTTTTTCACGACTTCGCCCGAGGGCAGATCGGTCGCTGCCCCCACAATGCGCGAGGTGGGTGCCTGCGCTGCCCCTGCCTTGACCGCGACGGCTGCGATCTGGACCTTGGGCGCGGCGGCCTGCAGGCGCAACGTGCCATCGGTGGCGGGTGGCACAGGTTTTGCGGTCATGGCGGGCCTTTTCAGTTGCAGGGTCAGCCGCACTCTACAAGGTGCTTCGCGTGCTGCCTACACCCCTTTTCCGGTAGGGTCGGCGGCACAACCGGAAGGTGTCCAGACCGCAAAAAAGGCGCACCGTGACGGTGCGCCTTTTGCAGTGGATCAGTGGCCGTGGATGACGACCAAGGCTGATGGCCGGATCAGTGGACCCCGGCCGCGACCCCCTGGATGCGCGCGGCAAGGGCTGCGGCGGCGGCGGCTTCTTCTGCTGCCTCGTCCCACTCGATCGGTTCCGGTCGCCGGATCAGGGCGTGTTCCAGCACCTCTGACACGTGGGTCACGGGGATGATCGTCAACCCCTGCTTCACGTTGTCCGGGATGTCGGCCAGATCCTTTTCGTTTTCTTCCGGGATCAGAACGGTCTTAATCCCGCCGCGCAAGGCAGCCAGCAGTTTTTCCTTCAACCCGCCGATGGGCATCGCATTGCCCCGCAAGGACACTTCGCCGGTCATGGCGATATCCTTGCGCACGGGGATCTGGGTCAGCACCGACACGATGGACGTCACCATCGCAAGCCCGGCCGAAGGTCCATCCTTTGGCGTCGCCCCGTCCGGCACGTGGACGTGGATATCCGTCGTGTCGAACTTTGTCGGCTTCACCCCGATGCTGGGGCTGATCGAGCGGACATAGGAACTTGCCGCGTCGATGCTTTCCTTCATCACGTCGCCCAGCTTGCCGGTGGTCTTCATCCGACCCTTGCCCGGCAGGCGCAATGCTTCGATCGACAGCAATTCACCGCCCACGCTGGTCCATGCAAGGCCCGTCACGACACCGATCTGATCATCCTTTTCCGCCAGACCATAGCGATGCTTGCGCACCCCAAGGTAGTCGGCAAGGTTTGCGGCTGTCACATCGACGGCCGAGACCTCTTTCTTGACGATTCGTGTCACCGCTTTGCGCGCGATCTTTGCCAGCTCGCGTTCAAAGTTCCGCACACCGGCTTCGCGGGTGTAATAGCGCGCGATGTCGGTCAGTGCGGCGTCGTCCACGCTGAATTCCTTGGGCTTCAGCCCGTGGTGCAGCATGACCTTTGGCAACAGGTGCTGTTTTGCGATCTCGCGCTTTTCGTCTTCGGTGTAACCCGACAGGCTGATGATCTCCATCCGGTCAAGCAACGGCCCCGGCATGTTATAGCTGTTGGCCGTGGTCAGGAACATCACGTTCGACAGGTCGTATTCGACCTCCAGATAGTGATCGACAAAGCTTGCGTTCTGTTCCGGGTCCAGCACCTCCAGCATGGCGGATGCGGGATCGCCCCGGAAATCCTGACCCATCTTGTCGATCTCATCCAGCAGGATCAGCGGATTGGTCGTCTTTGCCTTTTTCAGCGCCTGAATGATCTTGCCCGGCATCGACCCGATATAGGTCCGGCGGTGACCGCGGATTTCGGATTCGTCGCGCACGCCGCCAAGGCTGATGCGGATGAATTCGCGCCCGGTGGCCTTGGCCACCGATTTGCCCAGACTTGTCTTGCCCACGCCCGGCGGGCCGACAAGGCACATGATCGGGCCTTTCAGCTTGGCGGAACGCTGCTGCACGGCCAGATATTCGACGATCCGTTCCTTGACTTTTTCAAGGCCGAAGTGGTCGTCATCCAGCACCTTCTGCGCATGGGCAAGGTTCTTTTTGGTGCGCGATTTCACGCCCCATGGCACAGACAGGATCCAGTCAAGGTAGTTGCGCACGACGGTCGCCTCGGCGCTCATCGGGCTCATGTTCTTCAGCTTTTTCAGCTCTGCATCGACCTTTTCGCGGGCTTCCTTGCTCAGCTTGGTAGCGCTGATGCGCTGTTCCAGCTCTGCGACCTCGTTCTGGCCATCTTCACCGTCACCCAGTTCCTTCTGGATCGCCTTCATCTGCTCGTTCAGATAGTATTCGCGCTGGGTGCGTTCCATCTGCGTCTTGACGCGGGTCTTGATCTTTTTCTCGACCTGCAGAACGGACATTTCGCCCTGCATCAGGCCGTAAACCTTTTCCAGACGCTCGGACACCGACAGCGTTTCCAGCAGACCCTGCTTTTCCGCGACTTCGATTCCCAGATGACCGGCCACAAGGTCCGCCAGCTTGGCGGGTTCCGTGGTCTCGCTGACCGCGGACATCGCTTCTTCGGGGATGTTCTTCTTGATCTTGGCGTAACGCTCGAATTCTGCCGCGACCGTGCGCACCAGCGCCTCGATCTCATCCTCTGCCCCGGGCAATTCGGTCAGATATTCGGCAGAGGCTTCAAAGAAGCTGTCATTTTCCAGAAACTGCGTGATCCGCACGCGGGCGCGGCCTTCGACCAACACCTTGACGGTGCCATCGGGCAATTTCAGCAATTGCAGCACATTGGCCAGCACACCGGCCTTATAGATGCCATCCTGTGCGGGGTCATCCTCGCCGGGGTCGATCTGGCTGGACAGCAGGATCTGCTTGTCGTCGCGCATCACCTCTTCCAGTGCCCGCACGGATTTTTCGCGTCCGACAAACAGCGGGACAATCATGTGAGGGAAGACGACAATGTCGCGCAGCGGCAGGACCGGATAGGACGTGGCGAGTGGTTCTTGCATGCTTTCGTTCCTTGTAAGTGGCAAAACGCCCCGGCCCCAGTGCGGCGACCCTTGAGGCGTTTCCGTAACTGTCATGTGGGGCAACGGCGCCCCGGTTTCAACGTCCCGGCCGCGGGCGGCACCCACCCTGACATGCACCAAGGTGCGCGCTACTGATGGCGAAAGTCCTGCGGACGCCCTGCAAGGCGGGATTTGAGCCTGAATCTAGATGTTCCTGCGCAGAATGACCAGTCCGCGGGCACAGCGGTGCGCACATCACGCTTGGGTGAACATTTCTGTTGCCCGAATTCTGATGCCATTGTAACAAAACTTAAACCAGTTTTACAGGATCGCTGCCATGATTCCCGCGTCTATCCTCATGATGTTGATGGCCTTGTTCTCCTCTTTGTCTGTCGAGGTCGACCCGATCCCGGACGACAACCCGTCAGAAGACACGATTGCCGACACGAAACGGCCAGACTTCGACCCGATCAGCCTGTAAATCCGGTTGCAGCCGTCTGGATCAAGGTCGCGGGCGTCTGTGTGATTGCGGCCGATGACCACTGACCTGTCGATCATCCTGACATTCTATGACGAAGTGCCGTTCATCGACATGGCGGTGTCGTCGGTCAAGGCGCAGGGTCTGTCGCAGATTGAACTGATCATCGTCAACGACAACCCGGCCCTGTTCGATCAATCCTATTTCGACAGCCTGTCTTTGCCGCCCTGGGCGCGGGTCATTCACCATAGCGAAAATCTGGGGCTGTCAGCCGCGCGCAACACCGGCCTTGCGGTGGCAGTGGGACGTTTCGTGGGCTTTCTGGATGCGGATGACTATTTCACCAACCGGGGCCTTGCGGCGCAATACGACCTTGCCCGGCAGACGGGTGCCGACATCACCCATGCACAATGTTTCCTGTCGCGCCTGCGCACGCCGCAGGTCGATCTTTTGCGCCGGGACCGGTTGCTGTTCGGCACCCCCCGCGACGCAGGCGATCTGACAACCTTCGAGGAAGCGCAATTCATCACCTCCAGCTGGTCCAGCTTGTATCGCCGGGATTTCCTGACCGATAACGGCCTGCATTTCGATCCGGCCCAACGCAAGTTCGAAGACCGCCTTTTCGTGCTTCAGACCGTGACGGCGGCGCGGCGGATCGCGGCGCTGGGGCGTCCGGCACGGGTCTGGCGCAGGCGGGCGGGGTCGATTTCCGTCACGCGGCCCGACCCGGACCTGCACCGGCTTCAGGTGCAACTGATCGAAAAATGCATGGCGCATATGGGCGCTTTGGCCGACAGCGGTGCCCTGCCCGCGCGATTTGCAAAACGGGAACTGTTCAACACGCTGGGCCGCGTGATCTGGGACATGGACATCATCCCCGCCATCGCCACCGCACGCCACCCCGACGATGCGCTGCTGGGGCTGCGGATCAGTCAGCTTTTGTCGCAGGACCGGTTCGGCCATGCGATCTTTGACGATCCGATGCTGGCACGCATCAGCCGTGTGGGCATGCCTTCGCGACAGGGGCTGATTTCGCGCAACGACATCTTTGCGATCCACAAGGCCCTGCGCGACGGCGATTACCCCGGTGTCGATGCGCTGCTGACGCAACGGCGTGCGGTCCAGACGCCGCGCCCGCCGATGCCGGCACGACCGCTGCCCCGTCACCTGATCCTGCATCTGGGCCTTCACAAGACCGGCAGCACCTTTCTGCAACATCAGTTGCTGGCGCACCGTGACGCCTTGCTGCGTCAGGGTGTTCTGGTGCCCCTGACCGGGCTGGTGGATCACGGCCACGACCCGGTGCGCCCCGGCGGCCAGCCGGGGCATCAGGGGTTGCTGGCCAGCCTGCGGCAGGGTGACACCACGCTGTGGCGCCGGTTACGGGCCGAAATCGCGGACAATCCGGCGCAGACGGTCATCATCAGCTGCGAAAACATGATGCTGCCACTGGCCGAAGACCGCGACGCACAGATCGCGGCCGTGATGGCGCAGATGTCGATCTGCGACCGCATCACGCCGCTGGTCTGCCTGCGCAGGCCGGATCACCAGATCGAAAGTTTCTGGCGCGAAATCGTTGGCAACGGTCAGCGGATGGGCGCACGGTCACTGGCGGAATTCGTCAACGACACGGCCCCGGTGCTGACCGATCTTGCGGCACTTCTGTCCCCGTTCGAGGCGGCGGCAGGCGCGCGGGCCGTGCTGATCGACTATGACCGGGCGCGGGCGGACAACAGCCTGTGGCAGGTCTTTTGTGCGGCCTGTGGCATCGCCGATGTGCCCGAACCCGTCGCCGTGCCCGATTACCCGTCCCCCGGCCCCCGCACGACAGAGGCCGCCCGGCTGGTCAACGCCCTGATCACCAACCCGACCCTGCGCGCGGACATCCT
>JBBREW010000205.1:0-5687 GCA_038225335.1 Rhodobacterales bacterium | reverse complement strand
AGAGAATCACGGTGATCTCCCCTTTCTGCGACCGCAGGATATCGGACATGAGACAGCGGCCTTCATGACAGCAGTGACCACGCGCGCCATCGCCGAAACTGGTCTTCCAACGGGCGTCAACATCCTTGCAAACGCGCCAATCCCGGCCTTTGCCGTCGCCGCAGCGAGTGGCGCAGCTTTCATCCGGGTGAATCAATGGGCAAATGCCTATGTGTCCAACGAAGGGCTCTTGGATGGTGACGCAGCGCGGGCGCTTCGGTACCGCCGCCAGATTGCGGCAGGTGACGTGGCAGTTTTCGCCGACAGCCATGTCAAACACGGCGCACATGCAATTACCGGCGACCGGACGATCGCGGAGCTGACCCGCGACCTCGAGTTTTTCGATGCAGATGCCGTGATTGCAACAGGACAGCGCACCGGTGACGCTGCGACAGATGAGGAGCTGACAGATATCACGGCATCAACCAGCCTGCCTGTTCTGGTGGGTTCGGGCGTAACCCAAGACAACGTGCAGAGAATTTTTCGCAAGGCGAATGGCGTCATTATCGGGTCATCGCTCAAGCGTGACGGGGTCTGGTGGAACGAGGTTGAAACATCGCGTGTAACCAGTTTCATGCAGGTGGTCCGCAATATTCGAGAGGGGATGTGATGCGGACTGCATGGGTCTTCCTGCTTGTCAGCATTGCCCCGGCCGTCATGGCTGCCGATACCGTCAGCCTGTCAGGTTGTGAAATGCGCCTTGAGCAGACACTCGCGGTCATGCAAGATCGCTCTTTGCTAAAGGAAGAGCATGCAACCGCGCTCATGTGGCTGCGGATGGATGCGCAAACGGCCATCACGCAGGGTGACGAACAAGAATGCCTCGCAAACGTCGTGATAACCGAACGGCTTCTCGGCATCGAGACCCCGGAAAAGTCAGCTACAAGTGACTAACCAGTAATCGTTATTTTCCAACATTTCTGAGTGGTATCCAAGTAGCGGGCGGGGGTTCGGATCCAAGGCGCGGAAGATCCAATAGTCATGTTTATGATTCCACGGATGTCTTTTGACATTGCGCAGATGAAGAAAACGTTGTCCGAACCCCAAGTCAGATGATCATAAGAATATAGGGTTCGCGAAATCATTTCATCGTTATAAACTTCACCTCAAGCATCTGACTGAGAGGATTTCAGGTCCCCATCCCCCCGCCGTCCGCCAATGTGGTCATTCCAAAAAATCAGCGATGGCTGCGTTGTAGATGTCGGGCCATTCGATGTGAGGCGCATGGCCGCAGCGTTCCACGACGTGCAGTGTGCAGTGCGGCATCAGGCCCATCATGATCGCGGAATGTGCGAAGGGCGCGAAATTATCGTTCCGACCCCAGATTGCCAGCGTTGGCGTCTGTATCTGGGGCAGCTTTTTCAGCAGGTCTGCGCGTGGCGCTGCATGGAAACCGCGCGGTCCGATCAGACTTTTCAACTGGGCCATGAAGGCGTGGCGCGCGGGAGCGTCCGCAAACAGCGACAGACGCCGCGCGGTAAACTTCATCAGTCGCAGACTGTTACCGCTATGAACGGCATTTCCAAGGATCCGAATGCCCGAAGCACTCGGACGCGTCATCGCCTGACCCAAAAGAACGGGGAACGACGCGGTGAGGTCGATCAGTGTATCGGGGCCAATTCCTGCGGGTGCGGTCAGCACGAGCCGGCGCAACCGATGCGGAACGGCGCAGGCCACGTCGATGGCGATGCGTCCGCCAAGGCTCCATCCGTTGATATCAAAGGTATGCAACGCCAAGGCGTCCAGAACGCTCAAGACGTGATCGCGCATGATGTCTGCCGCATAAGTGCAGTGCGCGGGTTTGTCGGTCTTCCCGCTCCCAAGAAGGTCGATCGCAACGACACGGCGGTTTTCAGAGAGGGCCAGCATCGTTTCGGACCAGTCTTCGATCGTGCCGCTCAGGCCGTGCAACAGCACGAGAGGCACATCACCCTTGCCGACGCTCCAGTATCGCGTCCTGACACCATCGGCGGTGACGTAAAGGTCTTCAAAAGGGGGCACGGGGACGCTTTCCATTGCGGACCCTCAGGATTGCACCGAACGTCCGGTTGTGCAAATGCGCCGGCATGTTGGGTTTGACATCCTGTCACACAGGCTTTCCCGCGGTGATACTGCAGTGGTGCTGCCGTGTTGCATCGCTTGACGATCAAGCCGCGTTCAGTTGCCTTGTTGTTCGCTTCCCCGATATTGAAAACCGGGACTGCGGCAATACCCTGCGGTATTGCCGGGTCGTCATACCGTCATCTGCCACCCATTTTACACCCCCTTTTGCGACTCAATAGGGTGGGCGATATGATGCATGACCCTCTCTTCCTGCGCGGCAAGGCTATGCCGCAGTGCGTGGTGCTAGTCACCCCATCCCGCCACATCGTGACCACCATAGACCATCCGCCGGATCATCGGGGTTGTCAGGCTGGCAGAGAACCCGCCCGCCTGCGCGCTGACCTGATCCAGTCGCCGCAACTGGTCGTCCGTCAGGGCGACTGCGGTTGCGGCGATGTTGCCGGTCAATTGGGCCACGCTGCTTGCGCCGACCAGCGTTGATGTCACCCCGCGCTGCGCCATGACCCAGGCTAGCGCGATTTGTGCGGGCAGGCGGTCCTGTTCGGCCGCCACCTCTTTCAGGCGCGCCAGAATGTCCCAGTTGCGGTCAGTGAACTTGCTGTCGCCAAAAGGGTTGGCCCCGCTAAGCCTGCCGGTGCCGGAAGTATCCTCTCGCTTGTATTTCCCGGTCAGAAATCCGCCGGCCAGCGGGCTCCACGGCATGATGCCCATGCCACCTTCACGCGCAGCGGGGAAATGCTCGGCCTCGACGTCGCGGGCCACAAGCGAGTATTCGACCTGCATCGCGATCGGTCCCGGCACCCGCCGTTCGGTGGCGATCGTCGCGGCCTTTATCGCCAGCCACGCGGGCATGTCAGAGAATGCATAGTGACGAATTTTGCCGGTCCGCACCAGATCACCCAGCGTCTGCACGATCTCTTCGACCGGGGTGACACCGTCCCAGATGTGCATCCAGTACAGGTCGATATAGTCGGTTTGCAGCCGCCGCAACGATGCCTCCAGCGCACGGTGGATATTCTTTGATCCCGCACCGCCCGCGTGGGGGTTGCCTGCAGCCGCCTGATGACCGGCCAGCGGGCTGCGTGACCCGTTGAAGCCGAACTTGGTGGCCAGCACAATGTCGTCGCGCGCCCCGGTTTCCTTGATGAACGTGCCGACAAATTCCTCGCTGACCCCGCCTGCATAGATGTCCGCGGTATCGATGAAATTGCCACCTGCGGCGCGGTAGGCGTCAAAAATCGCGCGTGACCCCGTCACGTCGACGCCCCAGTCGCCGGGACCAAATGTCATGGTCCCAAGGCAAAGGGGGCTGACGACAAGGCCGGATCGGCCAAGCGCCCGGTAAGAGGTAAGGGACATGAGGTTTCCAATGTTTCATAATGGACGATACGAAACCTATCTGCCTGTTGCGAAACCGTGTCAACGGGTTTATTATCGGTCACTATGAAACGATCTGACCCACAGCCGCGCAAGACCGGACGTCCGCTGTCCTTTGACCGCGAAGACGTGCTTGAAAAGGCCATGCTGGCGTTCTGGCACAGTGGCTATGAGACGACGTCGATATCCGAACTGACCGCAGCCATGGGGGTCACGGCACCCAGCCTTTATGCGGCGTTCGGCAACAAGCAGCAGCTTTTTCTGGAAGCGATGCACCGCTATGCCGGGGACCGCGCTGCGTTGGAAAAAACGATGGCAGACGCGCCCACCGCGCGTGAGGCGGTCGCAGAAATGCTGCGCGGTGCGGCAATCCTTTACACTGGTGCGGCGACACCGCGTGGCTGCCTTCTTGCCAGTGCGGCCGCATCGGGATCGCCAGAGGCGGCAGACGTGCGGGATGCGGTCGCGGCTGAGCGCCGCGCGGTGCGCGACATCATCATCCGCCGGATCGAGGTGGATGTTGCCAAGGGAATCTTGGCCTTGGGCACAAGCCCGGCGAGGCTGGCGGACCTGACGCTTGCCGTGACGCAGGGCATGTCTGTTCTTGCGCGTGATGGCGCGGACCGGGCCAGACTGTTGGCCATCGCAGATGCAGCCACCATAGGCTGGAGCATGTCGCCGTCACAGGGACCACGACAGTCCGGCGTCGCTGACGGCTGACCACGCGCCGGATGGTGTGCGATCCGTCAGACCCCCGGTGGCGACGCAATTTGAATGTAACAGATAACAATGGTATGATATTCCGGGACGAGCCTTTCCTGCGGCCGGTCGGCCGCCAGTCCATGCGCAACGGGATCAGGACATGACATCAGCGGCAGACATCGGCGGCGACAACGCAGCAGGGGCACAAACGGACCATCACCTGTCCGCTTTTGTCGGTTATGCGATGAAACGCGCGCTGTCGATTGTGCAGGCCGATTTTGCGAAAACTCTGGCGGCCTATGATCTGCGGGCGGTGTCGTTTTCGGCGCTGTCGATCATCGTGGCGGAGCCGGGCCTGACCCAGACGCAGCTGGCCGACGCCCTGCAGATCGAACGGTCGAACCTTGTCACCATCATCGACGAACTGGCGGGGCGCAAGCTGATCATCCGCGCGCCGGTGGCGCAGGACCGCAGGCGTCATGCCTTGATGCCGACCGCGGCGGGCAAACGCCTTGCGGCCGCAGCACACTCTGCCGCCGTCGCACACGAAGGCCGCATGTTTGCCTGCCTGACAGAGGCGGAGCGGACGGAACTGCACCGCATCCTGACCAAGCTGCGCAAGCAGGCTGTGGCCTAGCGGTCTGGGTCGCGCGACAGGGGTTTTGCCACTATGACACGGCGCGCGGGGCCGACAGTCTGAACGCGGCAGTATCCGACCTTCTGCGGCGGAAGTTCGCCACCGATTTGCAATTTCGGTTCAGATGTCCTATTCCGCCATTTCTCATCACCTGACGACCTGTGGCTGAAGTCTGCAGGCAGCGTAGCCCCGGCTGCGCATATTGGAGTTTCATGTCTGACAAGATAAGCGTCAAAAACCTGTACAAGATATTCGGCAAGACCCCGGATTCCGCCCTTGATCTGCTGCGGCAGGGGGCTGGCAAGGAAGCCATTCTGGAAGCGACCGGTGCAACCGTCGCGGTTCAGGATGCAAGTTTCAACGTGGCCGAAGGCGAGATTTTTGTCGTCATGGGCCTGTCCGGTTCCGGCAAATCGACACTCGTGCGCCTGCTCAACGGGCTGATTTCCCCCACCTCTGGCGTCATCATGATCGACGGCCAAGACGTGGCACAGGCCAAAGGCGAGGTTCTGCGCAATATCCGGCGCAATACCATCACCATGGTGTTTCAGCATTTTGCACTGTTTCCCCATTGGTCCGTGGCCGACAACGTGGCGTATGGGCTGAAGGTCAAGGGCATCCCTGCGTCCGATCGCCGTGACCGCGCCATGGCGGTGCTGGAACAGGTCGGGCTTGCGGCTTGGGCGGACAGTCTGCCCGGCGATCTGTCGGGCGGCATGCAGCAACGGGTCGGTCTGGCGCGGGGTCTGGCGTCTGATCCGCAGGTGCTGCTGATGGATGAACCCTTTGGTGCATTGGACCCGCTGATCCGCCGCGAAATGCAGGACGAGTTGCTGACGCTGCAAAAGACGCTGAAGAAAACCATCGT
>JBBREW010000204.1:0-5712 GCA_038225335.1 Rhodobacterales bacterium | reverse complement strand
CAACGTCGTGTCGATCATTTCGGGCACAGGCTATGCCAGTGCCGACTATATGACGTGGGGCCCGTTTCCCGTTGTCATGTTCTTTCTGATCGGATTGATCGGTGGCTGCGCAGGGTCGACCGCCTGTTCGATCAAGGTGTTCCGCTATCAGCTGCTCTTTACCTCGCTCAAGGCGCAAATCCGGCAGATCCACGCGCCGCACGGGGTGTTCGTGCCCCGCTATGAAGGCCGCCCGGTCAGTCAGGATGTGCTGAATTCGGTCATGGCGCTGTTCGTGGCCTTCATTCTGCTGCTGGGCCTGTTTTCGGTGCTGCTGGGGCTGACGGGCCTTGATTTCATCACCTCTGTGTCGGGGGCCGCCACGGCCTTGGCCAATGTCGGACCCGGCCTTGGCAGCGAAATCGGTCCTGCGGGCAATTTCGTCGGGTTGAATGACACGGCCAAATGGCTGCTCGCCGCCGCGATGTGGATCGGGCGGCTGGAGATCATGGTCGTAATGGTGATCCTGACGCGCCGGTTCTGGCGCGAGTGATTACCAGCAGCTGACCAGAACCGTATTTTCGGCCGCAAGCAGGGTCAGGGTTTCCGGCGGCATGAAGGCCAGCGTGTCGGTCGTGTCCGTGGCGATCCCCGCCGCGTCCAGTGCGGCCACGATGCTGTCGGACCCCAACAGATAGCTGACATCGGCGGGCAGCATCTGACCATCCTGCACGGTATTGGGCAACAGCAGACCAAGCACAGCGCCGCCGTTGTCGAACACAGGCCCCCCCACATCGCCCTCACGGGCGCGGATCGCCAGACGTTTCACCGTGTCTTCGCCGTTCAGACCCCGGATATCGGCAAGACGTCCGAAGGTCAGCGTCGGTGTGACCAGCACCCCGCCATAGGGAAAGCCTGCCACGGCCACCTCTGTCTGCAGGCGCGGTACCTGCGTCTGGAACGCGGCCACCGATTGCGGCGCCAGGGCATCGTCGGGCGTCAGCACGGCGATCCCCAGCGCGTCATCCGTCAGCGTGACCTGCGCGGGGTGGCTGCCGTCGATGGTGATTTCCGTGCAGCTTTCCACTGCGCTTGCCTCCGTCAGGACTCGCCCGGTGCTGTCGATGTAAAACCCGCTCCGGGTGATCTGCGGGCGGCGGATCTGCAATCCGGCAATCAGATCGACCGCCTGCCCGTCAGAGGGTGCGGCCATGGCCGGGTCCAGCACGCCGGGTGTGGCCGCAAAGGTCGTCTGCATCTGCGCGCGGATCCGGTCGAACCGGGCGCTGTCGCCTGCGGGCCAGATCAGGGCAAATCCCTTGATCTCTCCGTTTTCCAGCTTGGCAGTTGCAAAGGATTGGACGCTGGCGTTTGCCGCGTTCAGGGTGAACCCGGTTTCCGTCCGGGTCCGTTCCCCGGTTTCCGGAAAGATTTCCAGCGTTTGCAGAATCTCATACAGGCCGAACAGCCGCGACTGGTCGCCGGTCTGGCTGATCAGCAGCACCTGTGCCGCCAGATCGTCGGATTTCGGGCCGAACCGGGCAAAGGGCGGCTCGTAGGCTGCAAAGGTGACGGCGCCTGTCGGGATCGCGACCTCGACCCCGGCGGCGCTGTCGCGCACCAGTTGCAGGTTCATGCCCTCCAGTACCGCGTCATAGGCGGCGGTCAGTTGCGCCCGCTGCCCGGTGGTCAGCACGCCTGTGGGCACAAATCCATTGGCCAGTTGCCATGCCTCCATCGCGCTGCGGGTGCCACGGCCAAAGGCGCCGTCGATATCGGCATCATAAACGCCCGCCCAGGCCAATGCGGTTTGCAGACCTTCACGGTCCGCCTGCGTCAAAGCCTGTTCAGACACCCGCGCATCCTGCAGGGTTTCGTCCGGTGTGGCGGGGGCGGGACTGGCCGGGGCCGCGTCGGCATCAGCGGTGTCTGCCGGTGCGGGGTCCGGTGCAGGTGCATCTGCTGCACCGGCAGGGTCGTCCGTCGCGGCCTCTGGCGCTGTCGGCGCGGCGGCACTGGAATCCGGTTGTGATGCGGGCGGTGTCGTCACCTCGACCGGGGCGGGGGGCGCATCGGGTGCCGGGGCGTCCGCGGACAACCCAAGTGCGGTGGGATAGATCTGCGTGCCAAAACTGTCACCGCTGGTCAGAAACGCATCCGCCGGAGCCAAACCGGACTGCCGCAGGGCGATCAGGGCGGCGCTGGCGCTGGCGCGATCGGGGTAGGGGCCCTGCACCACGGCGAACCAGCGGGGGCCCACGGCAAAGCCTGCGATGCCGTCGGTGCGTGCGGCAAAGACGCGCACACGGGTGTCGGCGGCGGTGCGGGTCGGCTGTGCTTCAAGCTGGATCCACGTGCCGCCGGTGTCCTGTGCGGCGACTTTCAGCGGGCCAAGTCCAAGGGTGGGCACCGACAGGGCCGCAGCCGCGATCCAGACCGCCATAGGTTTCATGTCATCATATCCCTGCAATTTAAGGTCCCAGCGCCCGCGCGTTCTTAGCAGAGCATGATCAAGCTGCAGCACAATTCGCCGTGTCTGGGGTCAAATTAAGCACCTGTGGCACGATTGACCCTTTGCACCGTCACGCCTATGGATCGGTCACGTTGAAAAGAGGGCGACATGGCCGACCAACCGCGCAGTTTTCAAGAGATCATCCTGCGGCTTCAGACCTATTGGGCCGCCAAGGGCTGCGCCATGCTGCAACCCTACGACATGGAAGTGGGGGCAGGCACCTTTCATCCGGCCACGACCCTGCGCGCGCTGGGCAACCGGCCCTGGGCTGCGGCCTATGTGCAGCCGTCGCGGCGGCCGACCGACGGGCGTTACGGCGAAAACCCGAACCGGTTGCAGCATTACTATCAGTATCAGGTCATCATCAAACCCAGCCCACCGGATTTGCAGGACCTGTATCTGGGATCACTGGCCGCCATCGGCATCGACGCCGCCCTGCACGATATCCGTTTTGTCGAGGATGACTGGGAAAGCCCGACCCTTGGCGCCTGGGGGCTGGGGTGGGAGGTCTGGTGCGACGGCATGGAAGTGTCGCAGTTCACCTATTTCCAGCAGGTCGGCGGCCTCGACTGCGCGCCTGTTTCGGGCGAACTGACCTTTGGTCTGGAACGGCTGGCCATGTATGTACTGGGCGTCGATCACGTCATGGACATGCCGTTCAATGATCCGGCGGCACCGACGCCGCTGACCTATGGTGACGTGTTTCTGCAGACCGAACAGGAATACGCCCGCTGGAATTTCGATGTGGCCGATACCGACAGCCTGTTGCGGCATTTCACCGACGCAGAGGCGGAATGTGCCCGCATCCTGTCGCAGGACGCGACAGACCCCAAGACCGGCAAGGTCATTGTCATGGCGCATCCCGCCTATGATCAGGCGATCAAGGCAAGCCACCTGTTCAACCTGCTGGATGCGCGCGGCGTGATTTCCGTGACCGAACGGCAGGCCTATATCGGGCGGGTCCGGGCCTTGGCCAAGGCCTGCGCCGATGCCTTTGTGCAAACGCCTGCCGGTGGCGGGGTTGTGGCGTGATCGCGAAACTCTGGATAGGTGGTATCTTGCTGACAGCATTGATTGCGGGCATCGCGCTGTATTATTTTCAGGTCTATGCTTATTACGTCGAGATCGCGCCGCAGGATGCCAATGTGCAGCTTGTCTCTCTCGCTTCGGGGCAGGCGGAACCGACCGCCTTCGACAATTTCCGCGCCATCGACAGCGACAGCAGCCCGCTGCGCTATCGTGCCTGTTACGATCTGCCGGCCAGCCTTGCGATGCTGACCGAAACCTATCAGATCGCCGACGATGCCGAACCCCGCGTCGCACCGGGCTGGTTCGACTGTTTTGACGCCGCCCGGATCGGTGCCGACCTGACCAACGATCTGGCCGTGGGGTTCATCGGCGAAAAAGACGTGACCTATGGCATCGACCGGATCGTGGCGATCTATCCCGATGGCAAGGCCTATGCCTGGCACCAGATCAACCCCTGCGGAGAGGTCGTGTTCGACGGCAATCCCGTCCCGGCCGATTGCCCTGTCCCACCCGAAAGTGCGCGCTGATGCCCGACCTGCTGATCGAACTGTTTTCCGAAGAAATCCCCGCCCGCATGCAGGTGCAGGCCGCGGCGGACCTGAAAAAGCTGGTGACCGATGGTCTGGTGGATGCAGGGCTGACCTATGCCGCCGCTGCCGCCTTTGCCACGCCGCGCCGCCTGACTTTGCAGATCGAAGATCTGACACCCGAAAGCCGTGCCACCCGCGAGGAGCGCAAGGGGCCAAAGGTCGGCGCGCCGCAACCGGCCATCGACGGGTTCTTGCGCAGCACCGGCCTGACGCTGGATCAACTGGAACAGCGGGACGACAAGAAAGGTGCGTTTTACGCCGCCGTGATCGAAAAGCCCGGCCAGCCCGCAGCCCGGATCATCGCCACCGTGCTGGACAACACGATCCGCAATTTCCCATGGCCCAAATCCATGCGCTGGGGGGCGGGCAGTCTGCGCTGGGTCCGGCCCCTGCACAGCATCCTGTGCCTGTTGACCGGTGATGACGGCGCCGAGGTGGTGCCGGTCAGCGTGGACGGGATCACCGTAGGCAATAGGACACGCGGTCATCGCTTCATGGCGCCGGACACCTTCAGCGTCACATCCTTTGCCGATTACGAGGCAAAGTTGCTGCGCGCCCGCGTCATGCTGCGGTCCGACGCCCGCGCCGATGCCATCTGGCAGGATGCCACCACGCAGGCCTTTGCCATGGGGCTGGAGGTGGTCGAGGACCGGGCCTTGCTGGCAGAGGTTGCAGGGCTGGTCGAATGGCCGGTGGTCCTGATGGGGCGCATCGACGACCGCTTTCTGGACCTGCCGCCAGAGGTGTTGCAGACATCCATGCGCGCGCACCAGAAATTCTTTTCCGTCCGCAACCCGGCCACCGGGCGGATCGAACGCTTTGTCACCGTGGCGAATATCGAAACCGCCGATGACGGGGGCACGATCCTGAACGGCAACCAGCGCGTGCTGTCGGCACGATTGTCGGATGCAAAGTTCTTTTGGGACAACGATCTGCGCGTCGCGCGCGCGGGGATGCAGCCGTGGCTGGACGGTCTGGCGGCGGTCACGTTCCACAACAAGCTGGGATCGCAACGCGACCGGATCGACCGGATTGCCGCACTGGCGCGGGCCATCGCCGCCAGCGTGGGTGCCGACCCCGATCAGGCACACGAGGCAGCCCAGATCGCCAAAGCCGATCTGCGGTCCGAAATGGTGGGCGAATTTCCTGAATTGCAGGGGTTGATGGGGCGTTACTATGCCGCCGCCGCTGGCCGCGCGCCCGCCGTCGCCGCCGCGGCAGAGGATCACTGGAAACCGATGGGCCCGTCCGATGCGGTGCCGACGGCACCCGTCAGTGTGGCCGTGGCGCTGGCTGACAAATTGGACACCCTGACCGGGTTCTGGGCCATCGACGAAAAACCCACCGGGTCAAAGGACCCCTTTGCCCTGCGCCGCGCCGCGCTTGGCGTGATCCGGCTGGTGCTGGAAAATGACGTGCGGCTGCCACTGGCAACACTGACGAAAGATGAAGAATGGGCGGCATCGCTCCTCTCCTTCTTCCACGACCGCCTGAAGGTCTACCTCAAGGATCAGGGCATCCGGCACGACGTGATCGACGCCTGCATCGCGATGGCGGGGAACGACGACCTGACCTTGCTGGTGAAACGCGCACGGGCCTTGC
>JBBREW010000203.1:0-5731 GCA_038225335.1 Rhodobacterales bacterium | reverse complement strand
GGGACGATGTGGCCTTTGGTGGCGGAAATGGCCTTTGGCCGGACCCTGTCGGTCGGGCCGCCGTTCTTTGACGCTGCATTCACGCCTTTCATGGTGCTGCTGGCGATCGTCTTGCCGCTGGGATCGCTGTTGGCATGGAAGCGTGGCACGCTGCACCGGGCCAAATGGCCGCTGACGGGGCTTGCCGTGCTGGCGATGGCGCTGGCGGGGCTGTTCTATGCAATCTATGCGGGTCGGTCGATGATCGGACCGGCGGGTGTTCTGCTTGGCGTCTGGGTTGTGGGCGGGGCCGTGCTGGACCTGTGGTTGCGGTCGGGCAAAGGCGGCATCGGTCAGCGTCTGGGCCGTGTCACCCGCCTGCCACGCGGCGACTGGGGCAAGACGGTGGCCCATGCGGGCATGGGTGTCACAATCTTTGGCATCGCCGCCATGACGGCATGGCAGCAAGAGGATATCCGCATCGTCCAGATCGGCGAAACCTTCGACGTGGGCAGCTACAGCTTTACCTTGCAGGACGTAGGCCCGGTGGAGGGTCCGAATTACGCATCGACCATGGCCACGGTTATGGCACAGCGGGGCGACGGGCCGCTGATGACCTTGCGTCCGGAAAAGCGGTTCTATCCGGTGGCAGAGATGACAACGACCGAAGCCGCCATCGACAACGGCATCCTGCGCGACGTCTATGTCGTGATCGGCGATGCGCAGATCAACGGTGGCCATGCGATGCGGGTCTATATCAAGCCCTTTGCCAACTGGATCTGGGGCGGTGCGATCCTGATGGCGATTGGCGGGATCATATCCCTGACGGACCGGCGGCTGCGATTCGCGGTCGGCGCCCGGCGCGTTGAAACGGTGCCTGCGGAATGACGCGGGTTCTGGCCCGGCTTGTCATGGTCCTGATGCTGTGTGCATCGCCCCTTTGGGCGGTGCAGCCGTCGGAAATGTTGGCTGATCCGGTGCTGGAACAGCGGGCAAGGTCGCTGTCCGTCGGCCTGCGCTGCCCGGTGTGCCAGAACGAAAGCATCGACGAATCCAACGCCCCGATCAGCCGCGATCTGCGCGTTTTGTTGCGCGAACGTCTGGTCGCGGGCGATACGGATGCAGAGGTGGTGGATTACCTTGTATCCCGCTTTGGTGAATTCATCCTGCTGGAACCGGACCGGCGGGGCGCGAACCTCATCTTATGGGCCGCCGCGCCGACGTTGTTGCTGTTTGCCCTGATTGTCGGCGGCCTGACCATTCGCAAACGGCGTCCGGCAGATGCACCCCTGGACGCCGCTGAACAAGCCGAGCTCGAGAAAATCCTGCGGTCGTGACGCGCGGTTTTCCTTTCGCCGCGCCGCAGGGGCGTTAGTCTGGCCCAAACTGCGCAAGGATCACCCGATGGACTATACCGCGATCACGGTCGAGAGCAGTGACGATATCGTCACTGTCACGCTGAACCGCCCCGACAAAATGAACGCGCTCAGCACCCAGATGCGGGCCGAGATCACCCACGCCTTTCGCGCGGCACCCGACATGGGCCGCGTCGTCGTCCTGACCGGGGCGGGGCGGGCGTTCTGTTCGGGTCAGGATCTGGGCGACACGTCCGGCAGCGGGGCGCTGGATCTGGAACGCACCCTGCGCGATGAATACGTGCCAATGCTGCGCGCGATCATCGACTGTCCCTTGCCGACGATTGCGGCGGTCAACGGGCCTGCGGCCGGGGCAGGGGCCAACCTTGCGCTGGTGGCCGATGTGGTCATGGCATCGACGGAGGCCTATTTCGTGCAGGCCTTTGCCCGGATCGGTCTGGTGCCGGATGCGGGGGGCACATGGTTCCTGCCGCGCCAGATCGGCCTTGCCCGCGCCATGGGGGCCGCCTTGTTCACGGACAAGATCACCGCGACGCAGGCCGCTGACTGGGGCATGATCTACGAGGTGGCCGATGCCGCAACCTTTGCCAGTCACTGGCGCAAGCGGGCCTTGCATCTGGCCGCCGGCCCGACGGAAACCTATCGCCATATCAAGACGGCCATGCGGGCGTCCTTTGACAACAGCCTTGACGACCAACTGACACTCGAAGCGTCCCTGCAGGGCAAATGCGGCAAGACCCGTGATTTCCGCGAAGGGGTGATGGCGTTTTTGGAAAAGCGTCCAGCGCAGTTCGAAGGCCGCTGACCCCCCCTCGCCAGTGCCTGTGGCGGCCTGTGTCGCCACAGGCCGCCCGGACCGGGGCTATCCGCCACTTGCGCCGGGTTGCTGCCGTGACAGGCCTGACAGACCCGGGAGGGTGTGGGACCCCGGCGATCAATCAGGGGCGGGTCAGTGTGAAATAGGCACTATCCGTCCAGACGCCGCCAATGCACCATGTGTTCTGCGCCGTATGTGTCGGCCGAAAGCCCAGTTTTTCCAATGTATTGGCTGACGCGGTGTTGCGGGGATCAATCTCTCCCATCAGGTTGTCCACATCCAGTGTCGCAAACAGATAGGGGATGATGGCCTGCATCGCTTCGGTCACATAGCCTTTGTTCCAGTGGTCAGGATGCAGGATATAGCCAACCTCGTTTGCGCGATACAGACCCGCACAGCCGATCACAGCGCCGTCCCGCGTGACGATGAAAAACGTCACAGGGTCCTGCGTCATCATCCGGTCAAGGTGGGTCTGGGTCACGCCCATATCGGCATGGGGCAGGGTCGCCCAATAGGCCATCGCATCCGCATTACCGTAAATGCCGAACAGCGCCGCCAGATCATCCTGTTGCGCACGCCGCAGGGTCAACCGCGGCGTGTGCAGAACGGGATCAGCGCTTTTCGATATCGACATAATCGCGGGCCGTCGCGCCAAGGTAAAGCTGACGCGGGCGGCCGATTTTCAATTGAGGATCAGACAGTTGTTCCTGCCACTGGGACACCCAGCCGATAGTCCGCGACACGGCAAAGACGGGCGTGAACATGGATGTGGGGAAACCCATCGCTTCCAGAATGATCCCGGAATAGAAATCGACGTTCGGGAACAGTTTCTTTTCGGAAAAATAGGGATCATCCAGGGCCGCTTTTTCCAGCGCCTTGGCAACTTTCAATACTTCGTTGTTTTCGATGCCCAGCAGATCCAGCACTTCGTCTGCGGATTCTTTCATCACCGTGGCGCGGGGATCGAAGTTCTTGTAGACCCGGTGGCCAAATCCCATCAGGCGGAATGGATCCTCCTTGTCCTTGGCGCGGGCGATGTATTCGGGAATCCGGTCAACGGTGCCGATTTCGCGCAGCATTTCCAGACAGGCCTGATTGGCGCCGCCGTGGGCGGGGCCCCACAGACAGGCGATGCCCGCAGCCACACAGGCAAAGGGGTTGGCACCCGACGACGATGCAAGCCGCACGGTCGAGGTGGAGGCGTTCTGTTCGTGGTCCGCGTGCAGCGTGAAAATGCGGTCCATCGCGCGCGACAGGATCGGATCGACATGATAGGTTTCCGCAGGCACGCTGAAACACATGTGCAGAAAGTTCGACGCGTAATCCAGATCGTTGCGCGGATAAACGAACGGCTGCCCGACGTGATATTTATAGGCCATCGCGGCAATCGTCGGCATCTTTGCAATCAGGCGGAAGGCGGCAATTTCACGCTGCTTGGCGTCGTGAATGTCGGTGCTGTCGTGATAAAAGGCAGACATGGCACCCACCACGCCAACCATGACGGCCATCGGATGCGCGTCACGACGGAACCCGCGGAAAAAGTTCATCATCTGTTCGTGCAGCATGGTGTGATGCGTCACAAGGTATTCGAATTCTTCCAGCTGTTCGGCGTTGGGCAATTCGCCGTTCAGCAGCAGATAGCACACCTCGAGATAGTGCGATTCGGCTGCCAGCTGATCGATGGGATAACCGCGATGCAGCAATTCACCCTTGTCGCCGTCGATGAAGGTAATCGTGCTGTCGGTTGATGCGGTCGAGGTGAAACCGGGATCATAGGTGAACACACCAGCCTGTGCATAAAGTTTGCGGATGTCGATGACATCGGGACCGGCAGTGGGCGTAAAGATAGGCAGTTCATAGCTTTGCCCGTCGATTGTCAGCGTCGCGGTCTTGGTGGATTCGGCCATGTCAGTCCCTTTTGTCTGCGATTGCCGTTCTGGCCTCTCGCGTGCTGTCTTTGGTTCTGCCCGTGCATGACGCAAATGCGTAACAGAAACGTTTCTCAGGCAGAGAAGGCCCGCAGGCGGGACAAGGTTTCATCCCGTCCGAGGACCAGCATCATGTCGAATACGCTGGGGGAAACCGACCGACCCGCCAGGGCCGCGCGCAACGGACCTGCAAGTTTACCCAGTTTCGTTTCCCGGGCGGTCGCAAAATCGGCGATTGCCTCCTCCAGCGATGTGCGGTCCCACGTAACATTTTGCAGGTGCGGCGTCAATTCCGTGAAATATTGCTGCGCTGTGGCATCCAGCAGGGCAGCCGCCTTTTCATCCGGGACAATCGGACCGTCAACCAGGATAAAATGTGCTTTTTCAATGATCTCTGGAAAGGTCTTCGCGCGTTCCTTGAGGTGGGGCATGGCCCGCAGCATGCCGTCGCGCTGGTGTTCGGTCAGGGGTTGTGCACCCACGGCGTCCAGATAGGACAGCAGTTCTTGCAGCAGTGCAGCATCATCGGCCGCCGCAATGTGTTGCCCGCTGACATGTTCCAGCTTTTTCAGATCGAACCGTGCCGGTGACTTGCCGATTCCGTCCAGATCGAACCAGGCCTGTGCCTGTGCATCGGTAAAGAATTCGGTGTCACCATGGCTCCATCCCAGCCGGGCCAGATAGTTGCGCATACCCGCGGCAGGATAACCCAGTTTCTGATAATCGCCCGCTGCCGTGGCCCCGTGACGTTTCGACAGTTTCTTTCCATCTGGCCCAAAGATCAGCGGGATATGGGCCAGAACCGGTTTCGGCCAGCCCATCGCGTCGTAGATCATGTTCTGGCGAAAGGCGTTGGACAGGTGGTCGTCGCCCCGAATGACATGGGTCACGCCCATGTCGTGATCGTCCACCACGACCGCCAGCATATAGACCGGGGTGCCGTCCGACCGCAGCAGAACCATATCGTCCAACTGGTCGTTTGCCCATGTGACATCGCCCTGCACGCTGTCATGCAGCGTGGTCGATCCGTCGCGCGGCGCTTTCAGCCGCACCGCATAGGGGGCGTCGGGGTGATCGGCCTGTGGCACATCGCGCCAGGGTGACCGGAACAGGGTCGATTGCTTGGCCGCGCGGGCGGTTTCACGAAAGGCCTCGACCTCGTCCGGTGTCGCAAAGCATTTGAAGGCGGTTCCCGCTGCCAGCATGTCGTGTGCCACGGCCGCATGACGGTCGGCGCGGGTCGCCTGACTGATCGGTTCGCCATCCCAGTCAAGGCCCAGCCAGCGCAGCCCGTCCAGAATGATCTGGGTGTTTTCCGGGTTGGACCGGGCGATGTCCGTATCCTCGATCCGCAACAGAAACGTGCCGCCATGACCGCGGGCGTATAGCCAGTTGAACAGCGCCGTGCGCGCCCCGCCGATATGCAGGGCGCCGGTCGGTGACGGGGCAAAACGGGTGACAGGCGGCGTCGGGGACATGGGGGATTAACCTTCGGTTTACCTTGATCGGGCAGGATGACTGCGTTGCAGCGGGGATAGGCAAAGCGGGGACCGGAAACAAGTGCAAGCGATGTGGCGCACCGCCTTGCTGGCCCAACGCGGTCATCTGATGTGCTGGGTGCCGGTCTGTCT
>JBBREW010000202.1:0-5750 GCA_038225335.1 Rhodobacterales bacterium | reverse complement strand
CAGGGGTGAAAGACGTGGCGCAGGGGATCAGCCCCTGCGCCCGGTGCAACAGGGTCTAGTCCAGCGCGTAGCGCACCGGCCATTCATACCCCAGCCCCTCTGCCCCATCGAGGACAAGCCCCATCACCTGCTTTGCGGGCAGACCCTGCCCTTCCAGATCGGCGGCGGTTTTCTGGACCCAGGGTTGCAGCGATTCCGCCCATTCCTGCCGCACAGACGCGTCGATTTCCGTCACTGTGATCAGGTCGCGCAGGGTCTGGATCTGCACGTCATATTGTTCCTTGTTTTCGGTGCCGGTCAGTTCTTCGAATTCGGCGGCGACCTCGACGATGATCTCCTGCACCTCGGGCGGCAGACGGTCATAGCTGTCCTGGTTCATGGTCATGCCGTGCCATGTCATCGATCCGAACCCGATCAGGGTATAGAACGGGCCGGGTTCATAAAGCTTGAGGTTCACCCAGGCCGACGGGAACATGATGAAGCCGTCATAAACGCCCGTGGTCATTTCGGTATAAGAGGTGGCAAGCGACGATGACACAGGCACGATTCCCGCGTTTTCCAGCCAGTTCAGGTTGATCCCCGCACCGCCGATCTTTTGCCCCTGCAACCCGGCCAGATCGGTCCAGCCGAATTTGGTGCCCAGATTGTAGCCGCCATCCGCAATCCGTGCGAGCAGGATCTGGTTGTATTCTTCTTCGAAAACCTCTGTCAGATAGGGCACCTGCTCGTACACGTCCTGCGCGATCTGCAGGCTGTCCACCGGGTCCATCGTGCCGAATGGCAGCATCACCTGAAACGCATGCAATGGCAGGTTCGACGGCTCGAAACAGAAACACATGCCGCCGATATCCAGTATCCCGTCCTGCACACCTTCCAGCGTTTCCGTCACGGTCACGATGGACCCGGCATAGCCTTCGACAAAGCTGACGGTGTGTTCGGTGCGTTCTGCCACGCGGTTCGTCACTTCGGTTTGGAAAAAGTCGATCATCAGACCCGCATAGACGACGCCCGGCGGGTGGCCGGACCCGATGCGCAGGGTAATGTCCTCTGCCTGCGCGGCAGATGTGAATGCGGCCGCAGCGGCCAGACCATAGGCAATGTTCTTCATGCGATCCTCCCAGATGTATGATGACTGTTGGTCGTGTCGTGATGGACGCACCGCCGCCTCCCCTCGGCGGGACGTCGGATCGTCTATGCGGGCTGGGGCGGCTTCAGTTTCAGCGCCGCGGGTATCGGCAGGGCGGGGTTGGTCCCGTCCAGAAATTCCACGGTGGCAAAGGACAGCGGCGTGTCACCGATGTTTTCCACGCAATGCAGCATGTAATCGCCGGTGCCATAGTGGAAATGCTTTGTCTCTCCGACGTAGTGGGTCGTGTCGCGCACCACCCCCGACGAAAAATAGCCGCGCGCGCGCCCGTCGGTCAGGGACGACCAGAAATAGGGGTTTACATGCCTGTGGAATCCGCACCGCGCGCCGACGGGTATATGCAGATGCCAGACGCGGACCCGGTCGGTTTCGGACACCAGCACGGACCCGACGCTGCCGTTGTCATGAGCGGCCAGCATTTCATCGTATAGTCCCGCTGGCCAATCAGCGAATGCCGCCGGATCAGGGTTCGTTTCGATGTGGTGCGGGCCGTGATCGGTCTGGTCTTTCATGCCGCTTCCTCCTGTCTTAAATGCGTCTCTAGATCGGTGTGCAGAGCCTGTTTTTGCGCCGCGTTCAGCGGCACGAGGGGCGGTGCCATGCGCGTCCATGCGTCGTCGTTACTGCGCCATGCCTCTGCCTGTTTCATCGCGGCCATCAGGGGATATTTACCCGCCATCGCCCGCGCCGCCCGGACCCGGTCCATCGCGCTGTCGCGGGCCGGTCCCTGTTCCGCCTGCAGGGCAGCCTGCGCCAGCGCGCCAAACACATTGGTCGATCCCGAAATGATCCCGGCACTGCCTTGCGCCAGACCGTCCCACAACATCGCCTCTGACGAGGGATAGATATCGAACCCGGCATCCACGCCGCCGGTCGCGGTAAGAAACGCCGCAGATTGCGCGAAATCGCCGCTCGAATCCTTCAGCCCGGCCACGATCGGCCCGAAATCCGCGATCAGGCGCTGCACCAGCATCACCGACAGCGGCACGGCGGACATTTGCGGAAAATGATAAAGATAGACACGCAGATCGTCGCGCCCGACACCGTCGATCAGCCGCGCATAATAGGCATAGACCCCGTCATCAGACGGCGCCTTGTAATAATAGGGCGGCAGGACCAGCACATTGCAGAAACCGGCCTCCAGCGTGGCGCGCGTCAAGGCGAGGGCGTCACCCGCCGCGGGCGCGCCGGTGCCGAAAATCACCCGGTCCGCGCCGATGCCCGCATCCGCAAAAACGCCCGGCAGGGCAAGCCGGTCGGTCATGGCGATGGATGTGCCTTCGCCGGTCGTGCCGGTGGGGGCAATGCCATCACACCCGCCCGGCCCCAGCAGGTGCTGGCAATAGGCAATCAACCGCGCCCGGTCGACCCCACCGTCCGTGTCGAATGGCGTGATTGCCGCCGCATAGATCCCTTTGCGTGCCTTCATCGTTTTGTACCCTTTGCATCACCATGACCGCGCATGGACACCACGACCTTGATCGCATCGTCCACCCGCTCGCGGGCATAGCGCAGTGCCTCTGGCAAAAGATCCAGCGGAAAGGTGTGGGTATGGATGACAGAGGCGTCGAACCGCCCGGCCGCCATAAAGGCCATCGCCCGGTGCGTGGCCGACCGGCCTTCGCCGCGGATGCCGTACAAATAAATGTTGTTCACCGCGAGGTGGCCCAGATCAAAGGTCACGGGCTTTTTCGGGAAGGCCGCAAGGCAGACCCGCCCGCCCCGGTTGGTCATATGCACCGCGTCATTCACGGTGGTTTCCGACCCGGCGCAGTCAACCACATAATCGGCACCCTTGCCGGTCAGTTCCCTGACGCGGGCCACGACATCCTCTGTCCGGCCATCGACGATATGATCGGCCCCCAGACTGCGGCCAATGGCGTTGCGGTTGTCGCGGGTCCCCACAAGGATCACCGGTGACGCCCCCAGCGCCTTGGCCACGGCGACGGCCATCAGACCGATCGGTCCGGGGCCGATCACCACGACGCTTTCGCCCGCCACCAGACCGCCCAGTTCCGTCAGCCCGTACATCGATGTTCCGGCGGTCACGACCAGCGTCGCCACCTCGTCGGTCATCTGGTCCGGCACCTTGATCATGGTATTGATGTTGTTGATCGCATATTCGGCAAAGCCACCATTGGTGGTGAACCCGTTGGCGCGGTGGCCCTTGTCGCGGTCGCCATAGTTCAGGCCATAGTTGTGGCAGGACGTATACATCCCCATCCGGCACCGCTTGCACTGACCGCAGCCCGCGTGGATTTCGACCGTCACCCGGTCACCCACGGCAAATTCATCCACCCCCGGCCCCAGCGCCGCGATGGTGCCCATGTATTCGTGGCCGGGCGTCCAGTTCTTGTTGAACGGCGCGCCGCCTTCGACCATCGCGGGCGTGCCATAGCTGATGACCTCCAGATCGGTGGCGCAGATCGCGACGGCATCAATCCGCACCAGCGCCTCTGCCCGACCCGGCACGGGTATGGGTTTGTCGATCAGCGTCAGCTCGTCCGGGCCACCCAGCACCCATGCGCGCATCTTATCCGGCAGGACCGTCGTCGCGGCGACCGTGTTGACCTGTGCATCGTCCATGTAAACCCCCCGGTCGGAACATACTGAATGGTTGACCAATTCCGCGAATCGTGAAACCAAATGCGGTGTGACTTGTTCCTGAACAGAATGACCCATGTCAGCCGCCAGATCGTATGATAATTTTGAATACGTTGCATCGGATAAACCGATAATGATTGCCGCCTTGCCGAATATTGGTCAACCAACAACCATCGACGCTCTGCGCGACTGGCTGGAACGGCACGACACCGGCACCCGCCTGCCGCCGGAACGCATACTGGCGGACACCCTCGCCATCAGCCGCCCTGCCCTGCGCAAGGCCCTCGCCGTGCTGGAGGCCGAAGGACGCATCCTGCGGCAGGTCGGGCGCGGCACATTCACCACCACCCCACCTGCGCAGGATTTCGTGGGTCTTGCCGCGCTGACCGCCCGCACCAGCCCGCATGATGCCATGATGGCGCGGCTGGCGCTGGAACCGGAACTGGCCAATCTGGCCGCCCTGCATGCCACGCCGCTGGATATCCGACAGTTGCAGGATCTGGCCGCCCGTATCCGGGCTGTGACGACGTGGGACGATTACGAGGGTCTGGATCACGCGCTGCACGACCTGATCGCACGCAGCGCGGGCAATGGCCTGCTGCATGAACTGCACCGGATCGTCAACGCGGTGCGGCAGGTCGTCGTCTGGCGGCAATTGTCGTTCGGCGTGGCGGGACCACCCCCCGATTACCATTCCTTTGACGAACACGACGCCATCGTGACCGCAATCGCCATCCGCGACGGTGCGGGCGCGCGCGCCGCCATGCAGACCCATTTGCGCACAACGCTGCGGGCCATGACGGCCACAGACTAATTCCAAACCAGAATGACCCCGAAAGGACAGGCCCGATGATCGACCTTTATACATGGACCACCCCCAATGGCCGCAAGGTGTCCATCCTGCTGGAGGAATTGGGCATCCCCTATACCGTCCACGCCATCGACATTTCCAAGGATGAACAGTTCGCGCCCGATTTCCTGAAGATCGCGCCGAACAACCGGATTCCCGCCATCGTGGACCGCGACACGGGACAAACCCTGATGGAGACAGGGGCCATCATGCTGTATCTGGCAGACAAAACCGGCAAGTTCCGCTGCGAGGGTGCGGAATACTGGCGCATGGTCGAATGGCTGATGTGGCAGATGGGCGGGCTGGGACCGATGCTGGGTCAGGTGCATCATTTCGTGAAATACAACCCCGGCAAATCCGCCTATGCCGAAGACCGCTACAGCACAGAGGCCCGTCGCCTCTACCGGGTTCTGAACGACCGGCTGGCCGGGCGCGATTATATCGCGGGTGAAGGGCGCGGTATCTATACCATCGCGGACATGGCCTGCTGGCCGTGGGTGTCGCGGTTCGAATGGCAGGACATCGACCTGCACGCCTATCCCCATGTGCGCGACTGGTATCTGCGCATTGCGGACCGCCCCGCCGTGCAGCGTGGCTATTCCATCCCATCATTTACAACAGAGGTGCCGATCCCATGACAAAAGGTGCAAAGGGGCCGTATCGCCCGACGATCCACCGGTTCACCCTTGGCGCGTCAGAGGTGACGACGATCCTTGACGGGGCGCATCTGCGCGACCCGATCCGGCCGCCCTTCGCGCTGGACCGGGATGACGACCAGATCGCCGCGACCGCCGCCGCCAACAACCTGCCCGCTACGGGGTTTGAAAACACCTATACGCCGACAGTCATCCAGACGGGCGGGCAAGTTGTGCTGTTCGATACCGGGTTTGGCGCAGGCGGACGTGGCAGTCACGCGGGCCACCTTCTGGACCGGCTGGCCCATGCGGGCTATGCGCCCGGTGATATCGACGTGGTGGCCTTTACCCATATGCACCCCGACCATATCGGTGGCGTGATGGAAGGTGACCAACCCGCCTTTCCCAATGCCCGCTATGTCATGGGGCAGCGGGAATTCGACGCGTGGTCCGACGGATCGCAGATCCCGCCGCAACGCGCGCAGAACCGCGATCTGTTCCTGAAACTGATCCC